>JBILRJ010000220.1:0-5330 GCA_044372695.1 Spirosomataceae bacterium | reverse complement strand
GTTGAACAGTAGCTCCATTTCTGATGTTTCCTGAAGAGGTATTATAGGATGCAAACTGCATGGTAGATGGAATCACTAAACTAATTTCATTATCACTTGGCGTAGAACCAGGTCCTACATTTTTCATGCTGATATGAAATGGTGAGCCAGTTGTACAATTTTTAATAGCCGCACTCCTAGTACGCGTAAAATCCATGGAATAAGCAAAACTCACCACATCTGAAAATACGATGGGATCAGATTGTTTCACAATGGGGGTCAAAGCTGTTCCACAAGATTTATTCGAAGTAAAGGTATGCTTAATTGAAATACCCTCATCCGCACCACATTTCGATCTAACTTGGTATTGAACTGAAACAATGTTTTGAGGCACATTTCCTGTTCCCGGTAAAAAGGTTTGAGAAATGATACCAATTCCACCTAAGCTTGGAGTAGTGACATTAAAATCCAATTGATTTCCAGAACCAGAGATCACTGGATTGTAGGAAACAGCCGTAAAAGTACCTGTACCAGGATATTTTACCTTGACACTGTTCGGAACATATTCGAGTCCAGTCGCTAAATTAACTTTTGTTTGAATGTCAAAAATATTACCCAAAGAAGAACTTGACACGTCAAATTCTACCGTTAATGGCGCGCAAAATGCATAAGGAAGACCTCCGTTCAAGGTTTTCACTTGCGCATCCATGGTTGCTGTCGTGGGCCTAATCGTAAAATCAATTTGCCTGCTACAAACAATCGTAGAAAAAGAAGTAGGTATCGAAGCGGCATTACATTCATTCGCATAATATACCTTGATGAAATCTTGTTCACAATTCCCCGCTAGGGTCATATCAAATGTCACATCCCTAAAGGCATTTGCTGCTACCGCTGGAACTAAATAGAATCCATTGGCATTCGGAGTAACCGAAACACCGCCAATTTTCACATTACTAACGGTAATATTTCCTGCTTGCGTCTTTAAATAAAACCATCCATTGGAAATTGATAGTGTTGTACTAGGATTAGTTAACTTAAATCCATAAGATGCTGTACCAGAATTGGGAGTTTGAATTTCAGGTGTGATTGCAGTCGCATTTAACAGGGGGAAATTGACATTTTGCGTATAAGCCAAAGAAGTATTGGTGCTAAGTTCAACTTCATTTAAGGGAGAATAGTTAAATGTTCTCCGATATTTCATCTCATTGGAAATCGTTAAATTCGCTAGTGTTTCACAGCGAGAAGTAGGAGTGGCTTTGATGGTTATCCAAGAGGTTTCGTTCTCTGATGGATATTTTCTTAAGATACTAGAATTAGGTAAAGAATTTCGATATGCCTTAATGTCATAGGTCACCACATTTCCACTGATGGTTCTAAATGCATCAATGGCACCACCCGTGTATCCATTAACGTACAACATAGCACTAAAGGTAGAATTATAGGCAAAACCGCTGGATAAGGTGTATTTGATTTCATCTAATTCAGCAAAATTACGATATTCAAAAGGAAATGAAAAAGTTGCACCAACTCTATTCAATACCGTTGCGTATTCCACAAAATTACAAAGGCTACTCGTATTTTGATAAAACGTAGATGGACTTACCCGCAAACTAGTCACATACTTCACACCTGTTTTCAAAGAAATACATGACGTCTTTAAGGGTCCGTTATAGGTCCAATTATTATTGGCCGTAGTTGGTGCCGAAGCAATGTAAATCGTAGAATTAAAGGTTGCGGGAATGAATGGAACCTCAGTATTGCCTGAATTTCGAAAGATTTCCGTGTTTAACTTATAATCTTGACTGACTGTTACTTCATCATCGATTTGATAAGCACCCCAAGTGCTTGGAAGCGCATCATCCCATTTTATGATAAAATCGTTTGTGCTTGCCGACATCCGCACAATCGTACCCGTGATGGGGGTATCTGTCCCTGCTCTGCGTAAGGTAATGGTTGGGTTACCTTCGGGAGTTAAATTAACACTAGGGTTCCTGACTAACAAGTCGGCAGCCAAAGTGAAACGATGATCCGCTTGCACAAAATTAGCGGTGGTATATAATTTATATTTAGTCGTAGAACGATAAATATCATTCATTCGAATATAACTCAAAAATATTTTGTTTAGATCAAGAGAACCAGTAGCATCAGGCAAGCCATCATTGTTATTATCAGGTAATCCTAAAGTAATTCGTCTGTTATCTGAACTAATTGGCCCAATACTTGGACAGGCGATCGGACAAACAAATTCAACAAAATCTTGTTTGATGGTGCGTGAAATCAAGGGGCTAGTACAAGATGAGTCCCAAATGGCTATCGCCCGATAAGTGATGGGTAATGTGCCGCAAGAGGTAACACCATCAGAAACAAAACTTGCACGTACGGTAGGAGAAATTCCCCGATCTCCATAATTGGCAAATTTAACAATTAATTTATTGCCTGAAAAAATGGGATATCCAGACCTGATTGAACCTGTACCAGAAACAGCTATACTATTAGGTACGTATGTAACACCGGCTGGAACCTCAATCTCTGCTTGATAGGATTTTTTTGCAGGCAGGTTACCATAATTCGACACACTTCCATAAGGATTAAAATGATCAGCTTTTAAGTCCATGTTAAATTCCAAAGGAAAAGTACTTGCTCCCACCACTTGCGGTTGCGTATCCGTTGTCTTAATAAAAGTTGATAACATGTGGTAGCCATACATACCTCCAGAATGTTTAACATCAGCTATACTATTGCCACATTGATTGTTGTAAGTAAATCTTGTACCAATATTACCCGCAGCATAATAGCTAGTCCCATAATAATATTGTCCCTGATCCAATGTTACACCATCTGCTTTCCCATCAACCACAGCTGAATTATCGCATTGTGTTAATCCATATTCAATGGTAATTTGCTCACCCGGAGCCAAGACGTAACCTGAACTCCAGGTCATTTGATAGGCCGTAGGCATGTTATAACTACAATGGCCAATATTCTGCGTATAGGTATTTCTTCCAAAAATCGAAATGTTGGTTGGAGCAGTTGGCACCCCCCCATTGGGAGTAAACCTGATACTGGATTCTACGATATTTTCAGTATATCCTGAAAAGGTCAAAGGACCACCACCGGCATAATCCATGAAACCAAATCGCAAATTCGTTAGGGTAACAGGAGATGTACCATTATTTGAATAAACGGTTTTAATTTGGCGGGTTACTGCTCCAGTTGAACTAATCAAGCCACAAGAACTGGTCAAAGGAATTTCTGTGGTTACAGCATTAATGACAGGCTGAACGGTACTAATTGCATTTAAAGACGTTACTGAATTACTCGTTGTACAAACTACCCCGCCAGGGCAACCATAGGTAGCACTGATGTTTCTGGTTGTTGTATTACATCTAACAACAGTTACAGTATAGCGTAGACGAATGGTTTTATTTTGCAGCAATGAATTGGTCAATGCAATGTCAACTACTCTCCCATTGGATCGTAGAGTAGCAGTACCCGCTACATTATCCAATTCATCGATAACCGAAAGACTGGAAAAAGTATTACTTGAAACTGCATTATGGTCGATTGTTACGGCCATATTTTTTACTTCCCCTACACCACCGTTTACAATAGACACATCTTGAACATAGGTATTACCCACATTCAAATTAGACATAGAAGAATTGGTGACAGAAGGGATCGACAAAACTGGACTAAGCAATCCATAATTAGCTGTTTGGGCCGCTATGGTTTGGACTCCTGTAACATTATTGATTTTGGTTATTTGATCCACCCCATTGGACTTCAGCAAGTACGTATTAAATACCGAAGAACTATTCACTGAACTACAATTGGAAAACAAGTCAAATTCTATTTCAACAACCGCTAAATCAGGAATCGCATTTGGAATCGTAAATTTAGTGCCATCCCAAGTTACTCCACCGCTGACATAGGGGGCGCCCAATAAATTTAAATTGACAGAGTTGACATCTGTCTTATCGACAAACGTACCTGCGACAATCGAAACACCCGCTGGGAAGGTAGGCCAAATGGTAGCATTACTAATCGGGGCTCCCGTTTTGTTTTGAACCAATACTTTGAACTTCCTCTGCTCAAAACACTTACTTAAACTAGTAGAGGAATTATCCCAATACAAATAGACGTTTTCGGTTTGGGCCAAAACCTTTTGAGACATTCCCAAAAACAAGATAATAAAGAAGAAAAAAAAGTGATTGATGGTATTGAAAAACTTGCGTCGACTGCTGAGCATGAAAACTAACTATTAGTGGTTGAGAAAAGATTTATTGTTAAAAGTGATTCTTTAAATTAAAATGATTAATAATCACAAAAGTACAAAAAAAATTAAAAAAAACATAAAAAAAGTAAAACAATACTGATTTTACCGTTAAATCAATGCTTTTTTACCTCAAAAAACAAAAAAAATGTGATTTTACGGAATAATTAGCTCTTTTTTTAGCTGAGTTCTCATGAGCAATAGTTGCAATTTTGCAACTATTTATAGAATTTTCAGTAACATAATGCCGAAATAAGTTACCTTACAAATAAAAATCAAAACTGCTACCTTATTTTATCTTTTTAATCATCTTCCAAGTCAATTCAGGCTTGTTAATTCCAATTTATTTCATAGATTTGAAAGTTTTACCTATTTAATGCAAAAAAAAATATGAAAAAGAATAACTCAATAAATTCAAGGCGTGATTTCATCAAGTCCGCAAGTTTAGCCTCCGCTGGATTCATGATTGTTCCCCGCCATGTATTAGGCGGAAAAGGATTTACCGCTCCTAGTGATAAGTTATTAGTCGCAGGAATTGGTGTAGGAGGCAAAGGAAAATCAGATTTGAAAAAATTCTACGAGAGTGGTAAAGCGGAAATCGCTTACCTATGTGATGTAGATGATCGCCAAGCAAAAGACTCGGTAGCGGCTTATCCAAAAGCTAAATATTACAAAGATTGGCGTGAAATGATGGAAAAAGAATCCAAAAATTTTGATGCGGTTTCTGTTTCAACTCCAGACCACAACCACGCCATTCAAGCCATGGCAGCCATGCAAATGGGTAAGCACGTATATGTGCAAAAACCGATGACACATGATATCTATGAAGCAAGAATGCTTACCGCCGCGGCAGAAAAATACAAAGTAGTTACCCAAATGGGAAACCAAGGTTCATCCGGAGACGGAGTACGTCAATTGGTGGAATGGTATGATGCAGGAATCATTGGAGATGTTCATACGGTTCAAATTTGGACCAATCGTCCAATTTGGCCTCAAGGTATACCATGGTCCAAGGAAAAACCCGCAGTTCCGCAAGGATTAGATTGGGATTTATGGTTAGGAACAGCTCCTCAAAAAA
>JBILRJ010000219.1:0-5371 GCA_044372695.1 Spirosomataceae bacterium | reverse complement strand
GTATTTTTATCAATGCCGACAATAAATTGTACCCCACTTTTTTAAGTCCCCTTTCCGATGAACTGGATCCTGTTTTATTTTCAGCCAAAGGGATTGTGGAGGAACAAAAAGACTATTTTCAAGTCCTTGGAAAGAACACTTCTTTGAAGTTGTATTCCAAACAAAAGCGCATCGAGACGCAGGGCGCGGTGGAATTATTTACTGGAAACAAATGGTTGAAATCGTTTGGAAACATTGCCATGTCGACAGACACTTTGATCCCAAGAATTGAGTCATGGTTAAGTTTGCAATTTCCTGTCCCGGCTACGGTGCTAAAAGCCATGGGCGACCGGATGGTCAAATACAATTTGGACGAGGGTTTGATGTCAACTTCTGCGGATGAACCAGAAACTCGGGATGATTATTTGCAGCGTGTGGCTTTATTGTTGAACAAAGACATTCCTGAGGCGATTAAAGTAAAAATGGACAAAGAGCATTTAGCCTTGGATAAAGTTTCTCCAGAATTCGCCAAAAGCATCAATTTCTCTTCTGTTAAATGGACGTGGTCTCCCAATACGAGCTCATTTTACACCACAGAAGCATTTCCTTTGGTCAATGTTGGGTCCGTGGATGTAAATAATTTGGTAAAAGGTTACATGGAGGTTATCAAGAAACCCAACAAAGAAGAATTTTATGCATACTGGGAATTGTCGGAAGATCTTTGGTATTATTTTGCCTATTTTAACGAGGAATTGGGGGTTTATTCTTCAGATAACACCTTTTTGGCAGCCATCAGGGCCTCTGTGAAGGAAAATAGTAAAGAGTCAGAAAAATTGGGAGTGCGAGTGGTAGAAGCTGCTTCGGATGAAAAAGATGCATTTATAAAGAAATTTACCTCATATTATCGTAAAATTGTACCAGTAAAAAAATCAGCCGCTAAAATACCAGATAAGCCCAAAGAAACAGATAAGGCAAAACCCAAACCCAAAAGTAAACAAGGAGGATTTTAATGGCATCTAAGCTAACACGGTTATTTCAGTTCATGGACACATTGGGGCTCGGAGAACGAGACCCTTTTGGGAATCCAGTAGTTTTTAAACGAATTGTCATGTTTGTCATGGGTTTTGTGACGTACAATCGATTGAGATTTTATAATAAAACAGTTATTAAAGGCACGGAATATCTAGATGATTTGCCTGAAAATGGCGTACTTTTCTTACCAAATCACCAAACCTATTTCATGGATGTGATTTGCTTATACCACATCTTTTTTTCGGTCAAATGGGGATTTAAAAACTCGATCGATTATCCCATTTATTTGTTGGCTCCTCGTTCCAATTTATTTTATGTAGCAGCTTCTGAAACCATGAAAAACGATGGCTTGATACCCAAGTTGTTTGCGCAAGCAGGCGCCATTTTGGTCAATCGATCTTGGCGTGCTAACGGACAAGACGTGAAAAGGGAGGTGGATTTGGATGCGGTTCAAAAAATTGGCAAAGGCCTTGATTTTGGTTGGGTGATCAGTTTTCCTCAAGGAACAACCAGAGCATTTGCTCCTTTGCGCAAAGGGGTGGCTCATTTGATCAAAGAACAAAATCCCATTGTGGTTCCTGTTCGTATCAATGGGTTCCGGAGAGCATTTGATAAAAAAGGATTGTTATTGAAAAAAAGAAACACGGTTTTGGGCGTCGAGTTTCGTGAGCCGATTCGTTTTGATTCTGCCACTTCGGTGGAAGATATTTTACAAAAATTGGCCTTGGAAATTGGGGTAACTTACGAACCTGCGACGGAAAATACGGAAGGCTAATCATGCTTACAAAAACAAAAGGCCTGGTCATCAATTATCTGAAGTACCGGGAAACCTCTTTATTGGTCACCATTTATACGTCAGAATTAGGCATTGCCTCTTACATTGAAAATGGTGTACGCTCGGTTAAAGCCAAGCACAAAATGGCATTGTTTCAGCCTTTGACGCTTTTGGACATGGAAGTTTATTCCAAACCGGGCAAAGGCTTGAACCGTATTTCCGAATTGAAATGCTATTTCCCTTACCAACACATTCCATTTGACATCGCTAAATCCAGCATTGCCTTGTTTTTGAGTGAGGTCTTAAATAAGGTCTTGAAAGAGGAGGAGGCGAATCCACTTTTGTTTCAATTTTTGGAAGAGTCTTTGCAATTTTTGGATACTTGTTCCGCGAACTTTGAAAACTTTCACATTCAATTTTTGTGGAATTTAAGCGCATTTTTAGGTTTTTCTCCCAGCAACGCCAGTGAATTTTATCAACAATTGGCCTTGGCTCGATCGGAATTTGGCAGACCAGACCATTTGGAAGTTTTGAATCAATTAATTCTTTTGGACTACGGAAAACCCTTTGTTTTGTCTAAAATTCAGCGCAAAGAAATTTTAGCGGCATTGATTCAATATTATCAAATCCACGTTGAATCTTTTGGGGAATTAAGGTCAACGCAAATTTTACAAGAAGTTTTAGCCTAAATGAAGTCTTCCATTTATACCTTTTCGGTTGATCCCAAAGAGCCTCAAAGGCTACAAATACGTTTTACCTTTTTGCCTAAAAAGGCAGGAATGCAAACGATTTTGTTGCCCATTTGGCGGCCGGGAAGGTATCAGTCTCAACATTTTGCTAAAAACATTGATCAAGTTATTGCCAAAGATTCTTTAGAAAACACGTTTGAAATAGTCAAAACGGAACCTTCTGTTTGGACATTGAACGTCCTTCAGGTGGAACCAATCACCTTGGCTTATTCGTATTGGGCAGATCAGGCAGATGCCGGTGGAAGTGTTTCTACTGCGGAAATGCTTTATATCAATTTTATCAATTGTTGTTTGTATCTCAAAGGGACAGAAAACCAAGCTTGTGAGGTACAGATTCATTGTCCTGATTTTTGGCAAAAGGCAAGCGCGCTAAAATATAGTCATCATCAAATTTGGCGCGCCAAATCCTTTCGGGAATTGATCGATTCGCCTTTTATGGCGGCACCGGTCATTTCAAGTGTCAAATGGAAAGTGCGAGGCATAACTTTTTATGCTCAAGGCATAGTTCCTGCGGGGTTTTTTACACCAAAGCTCCTTGCTGCCTATCAAAAATTGACCGAATTTCAAGTGCATTGGATGGGCGACTTTCCGGTTAAAACCTATCGATTCTTGCATTGGATTTGTCCAAAACCATTTTATCATGGAGTGGAGCATATCACATCTACGGTCATGGTCATGGGTCCAGAGGATCGGGATGCTTATGAAGATTTGATTGGTTTGGCTTCGCATGAATTGTTTCACGTTTGGAACATTGGCACCGTTCGTCCCAAAGAATTATTGCCTTATGCCTATCATAAAGAGGTTTATTTTAATACCGGAGGAATTGTAGAAGGAATTACCACCTATCTGGGCGACTGGTTTTTGTATGCTTCTGGGGTTTGGAATTGGGAGGAATATGTGGCGGCTTTATTGGGAAATTTAAAACTGCATTTTGATCGCGATGGAAAGTCCAAGCAGTCCTTGGCGGAAAGTTCCATCGACTTATGGCTGGATGGTTATGGAAAAGCCTTGCCTGGGAAACGGGTTTCCATTTATTACAAAGGAGCAGTATTTGCCTTGGGTTTAGACTTGTTGATTCGCCGAAAGTTTGCGGATCAAAAATCCATTCAGGAGGTCATGGTACTCATGAACCAGCGTTTTGGCCGATTGAAAAAGGGGTATTCATTGGGAGATTTTTATGCGATTTGTGAAGAGGTTTATGAGGCGCCTTTGACGGAGTTTTTTCACAAATGGTACGAAGGAAACGACTGTCTGTTGGAAGAGTTGAATGAACTATTGAATCATCTAGCATTAAAAGTCGTTCAAACAGAAAATGGATTGATGTATCAATAAGGCGATTTAAGAAAGCGCTTTCGTGCAAAATCAAAACCGAGTTTTAATTCCCTTTACTTGACCACTTTATAGCGAGCCTTCGCATCTTTCCTTGCAAAAGCATTGAAATGCCACCATTCGAAATCGATGGGCATAAAACCTGCCTTTTTCATAATATTTCTCAATAACTGGCGGTTTTCGAAGGCTTTTGGAGATAATTCTCCAGTATTGAGAAAATGTTGTTCCATTTTCGGATAAGCCAATTCCCCAAAAAAATCGTATTTTGTTCCCATGTCCAAAGCCATTCCATTGGAATCGGCCAAGGTTAAATCAATGGCACTTCCGTAATTGTGAATGGAATGTTCTTTTGGATTTGCCACGTATTTTTGGCGTTGGTTTGGAGGCAAATGGCTTAAGGTATTCCAAAGAATCCATTGAATAGACAATGGTCTTGCTGCATCATAAATCAAAATTCGAAGGTTTGGATTAGATGTTTGTAAATATGCCTGAGCTTTTTTCAATTTATCAATGACTTCTTTTTGAAGATATGCAGTTTTTAAGCAACCGTACACGTTTTTATGCATAAAATTATCAGAACTGTGGTATTTTAATTCAATGAGGATGGCTGGAATTTCTTTTTTCACTTCCAAAAGTCCCTGCTTTTGCATGGTTTCTTCATACTTACACGGGGTGTTTTGGGCAAAAACATTCCCAGAGATCAAGAGGCTTAACAGAATAAAAAACAGGAATCGACGAGGTATTTCCATCATAAAACAAAGAATTTTCCTAAATTTAGCCATATTTTCAATGAAAAAAAGCCTTTTAAACAGGCGAATGAATCAATGGCATTAAATTGGATTTGGTTTTTATTCTTTGGTGTGGCCTTTGTGGTGGCGCTTATTCAATTTATTTTCTTCGGGAATGCCGATATTTTCAAAATCTTGGTGGACGGGATGTTTGATTCTGCCGAAATGGCCGTTATGAAAATTGCCTTGCCTTTGGCAGGTGTCATGACCTTTTTCATGGGCATTTTGCAGGTAGGCGAAAAGGCAGGAGCCATACAGTTTTTAGCCAGACGAATTCGACCCTTTTTTACGCGCCTTTTCCCTGAAATACCGCAAGATCACCCGGTGCATGGACAAATGATCATGAATTTCTCGGCTAATCTGCTTGGGCTCGACAACGCGGCAACGCCATTTGGTTTAAAAGCCATGCAAGGATTGCAAGATTTGAATCCCGAAAAGGAAACAGCCTCCAATGCGCAAATCATGTTTTTGACCTTGCACAGTGCCGGACCCGTTCTGATTCCCTTGAGCATCATGGCACAGCGCGCCATCTACGGAGCAAAGGACGCCTCGGACGTCTTTATTCCTTGTTTAATGGCCACCTACGCCGCGACCATGACCGGATTGGTATTCGTGGCTATCAAACAAAAAATTCGCCTGTTAGACCCTGTTTTGTTGACTTGGATTCTTGGACTCACGGCTGTTTTAGGAGGAATCTTGTTTTATTTTAGTCAATTGTC
>JBILRJ010000218.1:0-5376 GCA_044372695.1 Spirosomataceae bacterium | reverse complement strand
CATGCCATTTTAGTTCCACGATTAGGGTAGGTTGCACATCTCTCGACTCATGAGTGATGGTGAAAGTATGTTTTAAAGGTAGTTTGAATTGATGAATGATTAATTGCATAATATTTATTTCAGGGGAATGAATGGTAATTGAAGGTTATTAGAGCCAGCTGCTAGGTAGACTAAAGCTTCAGCTTGTTGCCAATGGATTAAATCTCCAGATCCGTTGTGGCGTAAATGTGTAAATTCATTGCTTATTGATTCTCGTACTACCGGAATCCAATGTGCTAAATTTTCCAAGGACTTTGGGCCATTTTTCAACTCAATATGACCAAGAAAGGCATTTCTTTGCTGAATCCACGGTAAAAAATATGCATAAAAACAAAGTAAAGTGGAAATTGGATTTCCTGGAAAGGCAAAAATGACTTGTCCTTCTTTGTTATGTCCTACCCAAAGCGGTTTGCCAGGCTTTTGAGCAATTTTGTGAATGCGAGTTTCAAATCCCAATGACCCTAAAACTTCTGGAATGTAATCTTTTTTACCTGCTGAAACTCCACCAGAAAGCAAAATGATTTGATTTTTCTTCAATGATTTCGACAAAGTTGCTGTCATTAATTCTTTGTCATCGGCTAAATGAGCCATTTCCGAAGGAAAAGACAAGGCTTCCAATTGGGCTTTCATCATGTAGGAGTTGGAAGCCCTAATTTGATGTTTCAGGGGTGTGGCCGAAATGTCAACAATTTCATCTCCAGTAGAAAAAATACCAATCGACACTTTTTGCCAAACAGGCAATTCAGATTGGCCAATCGATGCGGCAATTGCAATTTCAATAGGTCCTAATTGTATGTTTTTTTGAAGGATTTTTTCTCCTTTATGAGCATCCATTCCTTGGAAATGGATAAATTGTCCTGCATTGATGATCAATGATTCCTTGGTTTTTACCCATTTTTCACCTCCTTTATCAAAGAACTCGAGATCTTCTATTTTGATTACTGCTTGGCAGTTCAAGGGCAAAGCTGCACCTGTCATGATTTCCACAGCAGCATTGGGATTGTTCAAAACAGATGGTTCATCTCCAGCATATCTAATACCTTCAATCGGCCATTCATTTTGATCTAAATTTTGAACACAAATTCCATCCATCATGACTCGATTGAAGGGTGGAAAGTCGCGATCAGCAAATAAATCATCCGCCAAATGCCATCCCAAACATTTTTCCAAGGGTCGCAATGCGGGTGTCCTTGGAACGGGAATGGACTTTAAAATTTCATAGGCTTTTTCTGGACTTATCATGACGGATTTATTAGAATCCATAAATTTGTGAAAAAATCAGTAAAATGAAACATTCTAACGTACTTTTGTTTTCAATTTTTAAAATAATTTTCCATGGATAATCCTTTTTCGCACCTAGATCCCTCTGGTAATCCGGGCATGGTGGATGTAAGTAACAAATCTGAAACCATCAGAGAGGCCAAAGCTCAATCGATTGTATTTTTAGGAAAAGAGGTGGTTGATCATTTTGAAAACATAGCTTGGGAAAATAAAAAAGGAAGCATCATTCAAACGGCGATTTTGGCTGGAACCATGGCGGCTAAAAAAACCGCCGATTTGATTCCACTTTGTCATCCTTTGGGATTAGACGCTTGTCTATTTGACGTTCAGGTTCAAACTGATGTTTTGATTATTCAATGTACCTGTCGATTGGCCGCAAAAACGGGCGTCGAAATGGAGGCTATGGTAGGAGCGAGCATTGCTGCATTGACCATCTATGATATGTGTAAATCGGTTTCTAAAGGCATTATTGTTCAGGAAACTAAACTTTTGTACAAGACGGGAGGTAAATCAGATTTCAAGGCTTAAAATATGTCATCACATCACATTGTTCGTGAAAAGCAAGAACCGGCATTGATCATTGCCAATGGTGAATCGTGTTCAATGGAATTGGTAGGTCAATTACTGGAATGGACACCCACGGTGATTGTCTTGGACGGGGCTTTGGAGCGTGTTTTGGAATTAGGCATCAAAGTGGATGTTTGGTTGGGAGATTTTGATCGGGCATTGAATATCGAGGGTTTCGATGTTAATAACTATCCATTTATTCGGGTTTTTACTCCTCATCAAGATAAAACGGATTTAGAAAAAGCATTTGATTATTTATTGCAAGAGGGGCATCATGCTGTTAATGTAGTTTGGGCTACAGGTAAACGAATGGACCATACACTCAATAATTTACATTCCATGGTTCGGTATTCAGAACAATTAAAAATTGTCATGATCGATGATCATTCCGTGATTTATCCTTTGCCCCATCATTTTGAAAAATGGTATCCCGCTCATACTCCTTTGTCAATCATGCCACTTGGAGAAGCTTTTGGAATCAAAAGCACTGGTCTTTTGTACGAATTAAATCATGAAAGACTCGCACTTGGTTCTCAAACGAGTTCAAGCAATGAATCAAAAATGGATGGTTTGGTTAAAATCACCTACGAGTCAGGTAGTTTGGTGATGATGGAGTGCCACGATTAATTCGTTTTTTTTCTCATTTTTTGTACTTCAGCCAGTTTTTCTTCGGCGGAATTTTGTGCAGGCTGATAAAAGATGGGATATTCTTTCATCTTCGGAAAATAGTCTTGTTGGATGTAGTTACCTGGGTAATTGTGTGGATATTTATAGCTTGTTCCATAATTCAATTCTTTCATCAATTGAGTGGGTGCGTTTCGCAAATGGAGCGGAACTGGTAAATTCCCCGTTTGTTTAACAAAAGCCATGGCCTCGTTGATTGCTGTGTAGGCTGAATTGCTTTTGGCGGAGGTCGCTAAATAGATTACAGTTTGGGCTAAAATAATGCGCGATTCTGGGTGACCAATTACTCGAATGGATTCAAAACAAGATTGTGCTAAAAGTAGGGCATTGGGATTGGCTAATCCAATGTCTTCTGAGGCCAATATCAATAACCTTCTACCGATGAATTCCAAGGCTTCTCCGCCTGCCAACATTCTTGCTAGCCAATAAATCGCTGCATCAGGATCCGATCCTCGAATTGATTTGATGAAAGCTGAAATGATGTCATAATGTTGTTCCCCATCTTTGTCATACAAAGCCAAATTGTTTTGAAGCCTTTCCGTGACCAATTGATTGTTTATGGTAATCTCATGACTGTTTTCTGTTGAAACAATCAGTTCGAACAAATTATAAAGTTTTCGGCCATCCCCGCCAGAAAAATGAAATAGTGCTTCTGTTTCTTGTAAGTGAATTTTTTTGGAAATAAATAAGGAGTCCTTGGCAATCGCGATGTCCAACATTTTTTGCAAATCTACCACTTTTAATGCCTCTAGTACATACACTTGACATCTAGATAAAAGCGCTGAAATAACTTCAAATGAAGGATTTTCGGTTGTTGCACCGATCAATGTCACGATTCCTTTTTCTACGGCACCTAATAAAGAGTCTTGTTGAGATTTCGAAAATCGGTGAATTTCATCAATGAATAAAATGGGAGATGGGCTATCAAAAACTTTGTTTCTTTTGGCGATTTCAAGTATTTCCCGAACTTCTTTCACGCCCGATTGAATGGCAGATAAGGTGTAAAAAGGTCTTTTGAGGGTGTTGGCTAAGAGGGATGCGAGTGTGGTTTTCCCAACTCCCGGAGGCCCCCATAGAATGCAAGAGGGGAGGTGTCCCGCTTCCAAAGCTTTCCGTAATGGACTGTTTTCTCCCACCAAGTGGTCTTGTCCAATGTAGTCTTCCAATTTGGAAGGGCGCATGCGTTCAGCTAAGGGTTGCATAAATTTCGGATTAAATATCGCCCAATTGAGGTCGAATGAGAATTTCCTCGATGACGGTAGATGGGGACATTTGGTATGCACTAAAAATGGTGCTCGCAATGTCTTCTGCCGGAATGAAGCGTTCTTTGGGTAAATCTACCCCGTCCCAAGATTGCGTTAAGGTAGCTCCCGGCAATACTGCACTTACCCGCACACCCTTGTCTTTTAATTCCTCTCTTAAGACTTTGGTAAATCCCAACAAAGCAAATTTACTAATGCAATACGAACCACCATGCGTGTAAGCTGTGATGGAGGCCGTTGAACAAATGGTGAAAATATAGCCCGACTTTTGTGAAATGAATTGGGGCAATAGTTTTCTGGTTAAATGGTAAGCGCTGTATAAATTTGTTTCAATTTGTTTTTCAATGACACCTTCCTCTTCATTTTGAATTTGTCCAGGTAAGAAAACACCTGTGTTGTTGACCAAGACATCAATGTTCTTTTCATTTTGTAAAACCCAATCCGCAAATGCCAAAACCTCTGCTTTTTCACTTAAATCAGCTACAAAGGTTTTCAATAATGTACTTTGGCATTCTTTTTCTAAATCTTCTAATCCTTGTTTTTTTCTTGCGCAGGTGTACACCTTAAAACCTTCTAATAAAAATTTTTTTACCAAAGCTTTCCCAATTCCTTGGCTTCCACCACTAATTACTACCGATTTGTTCATTATCTTTGAGGATTATCGCGCAATTAATTTGTACGCATGTCAAAATTAGGTAAATATTTAATCTTCCTGAGTAAGCTATTTACAAATCCTGAAAAATTTCGGGTTTATTTTTCCTTGGTGATGCAAGAGTGCATGGACATTGGGATTAGTTCGGTTTTAATTGTATCCATTGTTTCTACCTTTTTAGGAGCTGTCACTTGTGTGCAAACTGCGGCGAACATGGATAATCCATTTGTTCCTCAATACATCATTAGCTTAATTGTGAGGGATTCTACCATTTTGGAAATGGGCCCAACCATTACTTGTGTGGTGCTTAGCGGAAAGGTAGGTTCTAACATAGCTAGTCAATTAGGTACTATGCGCATTACAGAACAAATCGATGCGTTGGAAGTAATGGGAATCAATTCAAGTTCCTATTTAGTTCTTCCAAAAATCATTGCCTCCATGTTGATGTTTCCAATGTTGGTCACTTTAGCTTGTTTTTTGGCCATCATGGGCGGATATGTAGCGGGTTGGTTGACGGGAGCCATTACACCACAAGCCTATATTCACGGTTTGCAGTTTAATTTCAAAGGTGATTACATGTTTTTTGCCTTGGTTAAATCCTTGGTTTTTGCTTTTATTGTTTCTACCGTTTCTTCTTTCCAAGGGTTTTATACCAGCGGAGGAGCTTACGAAGTCGGGAAATCCAGCACCACTGCTGTGACAAATTCCTGTATCGCTATTTTAATTGCCGATTACCTTCTAGCCCAATTGTTGGTGGGATAGTTGATTTGAGGTAAGATGTATGATGTAAGAGGTAAGATGTATGTGTCTTGTCCTGAAATAGGTTGACAGTTTTGGTTTTCTAAAACTATTAAAAAATTCTCATTAGGCTGCATATAGTTCGGAAGGTTT
>JBILRJ010000217.1:0-5388 GCA_044372695.1 Spirosomataceae bacterium | reverse complement strand
TGGAAGCTCAAAAAGTATTAAGCGACTTTTTAGCTAATCCTATTCAGATTCAACGAATTGAATCTGCCGCCAATTGCATGGTAGAGGCCTTGAAATCAGGCAACAAAATTCTTTCTTGTGGTAATGGCGGAAGCCATTGTGATGCCATGCATTTTGCAGAAGAATTATCGGGAAGGTACCGTGAAAACCGACCAGCTCTTGCTGCCATGGCTATTTCAGATCCTTCTCACATTACTTGTGTAGGCAATGATTTTGGTTTTAATTATATCTATTCAAGATTCATTGAAGGACTAGGAAGGGAAGGAGACGTCTTGCTTGGTATTTCCACCAGTGGAAATTCGGAAAACATTGTAGAGGCTGTTAAAGAAGCACAGGCTAAAGGAATGAAGGTTATTTTATTGACGGGGAAAGATGGAGGTAAATTGGCTCGTTTTTCCAATGTCATTGAAATACGGGTGCAACATGATGGATTTGCTGATCGTATTCAAGAGGTTCACATCAAAGTAATTCATATTCTAATTCAATTGATAGAACTTCAATTATTTGCATAAAAAAAGGGTGATCTTAATTGATCACCCTTTTTTTTATTTTTCATCTGGGTACGAATCTTGTTCTTCATTGGTCCCCATTAATACCTCAACTGTTCTTTTTAACAAGTCTTTAAAGCTTGGTCCCTTCGGTTTTTTTGGAACAATTGTTTGGCCGGAAGTTGTACTCGCGTACGATTCCTCGATGATTTCATCTTCTTCTGAATCGGGTTGATTTAATTGTTCGAAGTAAATTTTTACCAATCCTACTGCGGTGGCATAGGAAGGATTTTTTATTTCAGCTTCTAATTGCGCAGAACTAGCAGATGCCATAGGTTCTCCAATACGAGATTCCAATGAGGTGACTTTTTGAATCAATTCAGCAATATCTGGCAATTGCGCTCCTCCACCACTGATCACAATTCCACCTTTTAATAAACTAGGATCAGTCACTTTTGATATTTCTACCATGACAATCGCAGCTAATTCTTTCAATCTTTCTTCAATGATGATCGCTAAATTTTTCACTGATATAGGATTTGGCTTTCTTCCAGCAATGCCAGGAATCATCACCACTTCATTGATATCGATCTCTTTGCTTAGTGCGCACCCAAATTTTACTTTTAGCGCTTCAGCGTGTTCCAATGATACATTTAAACCAATTTGAATGTCTTCTGTGATTTGATCTCCTCCCCAATTAATGACCGTAGAATGTCTCAATCGATTTTTGGTATAGATGCTAATTTCAACCGTTCCACTTCCTATATCTACCAAAGCAACGCCCAACTGTTTTTCTTCATTGCTCAATACAGCACTTGCAGAAGCTAATGGACTGTAATAAATATTTCCGGTTTTTAAATGTTCTGATTGTGCAGATATCAAACATTGCTTCAACACTTCATTTTTATCCTGATCTGCTGACACTACAATGAAATCTGCTTTTATCCTTGATCCAATTTGACCGATGGGTTCTAAAGTTTCAGGCAGATTTTCCACTTGAAATCCAATCGGTAGGGTATGTAGAACACACGAATAATTTTCCTGACTAGACTTTTTGGCTTTGTTAATCAAGCTAATCATTTCTTGTTCGGTGACCGGAGTAATTTGATTTTCTCTGGATTGGCTGATCGAAAATGAATTAACCTTGATGTGGGCACCTGAAATATTGGAACTGAAATAATAGTCGTTATTTTTCCCTTCAATGGTACTGGATATATTTTTCAGAGCCTCAGTGATGGCTGCTGAAGTTTTATTGATATTAACAATGTCCCCATTGATGATATGTCCAACGGTTTTTGATTTCCCGACAGATAAAATTTCTAAATTATTATCCGCTATCTGTCGACCAATGACCGCCCTGACATATGAACTTCCAATATCTAACCCGATGATTAAATCATTACGCATATTTCCTGATTCTAGTATTAAATTTTAGTACACAATTGTCCATTTTAGGACCTAAAGGGATAAAAATAATTATAAATCACCTCAATCGCAAATTAGCTGATTTTTATATTTTAACCTTACCCATCTATAAGTATTCCACCCTCTATTTGGGATAATTTGTTTGTAAAAAATGGCTAATTTTTTAAATTTTGTTTCGATGTTCATCGCTAAGCCAAAATCGATGTTAGTGTTTCCAAAGGTGGGTACTAAAATGATTCCTCCATCATTTGCCACAACAACTTGTGAAATTTGTGCTTTCCAAAATTCACTTTTATGTATATACTCAAATAAAGGAATTAAGGTTTTCCCTCTTGGATCCTTTAAATCAGAATGTTTATTTTTGAAATAATCTCCTGTTACAACTAAAACTCTAGGAGTGAAAAGCGAACTTGTTCCAATAAAATCGCCCTCCGCAGTAACGTATTGATCTGGTAATGAGGATTCTTCTGTTGTTATTCTTAAAATACGTGCAATCGGACTAAATTCTTTCACCGCAACGATTATTTTCCCACTAAAATCAAAATGTGCTTCACATGATTTGACTAAGGGGATTTTACGAACTCGTTCTTCCATATTATGCAAAGAAATTAGTTCAAAAGGTTTATCAACGAAATAGCGGGTACCTTCCTCCGTAATGACTTGATTGATGTGTTTTTTGGACAACAAAGGTTTTTCATTTTCTGAGTCTAGCTTTACGATAACTCCGGTGCACTTTAATTCCTTGTAAGAATATTGAGCAAAGACAATCGCAGAAACCCATAGCGTTATCAATAAGATTAAACTAGAGAGTTTTTTAATCAAAAATACTTTTCTTTTACCGATCGCCATTATCTGAATTTTAGACTAATAAATATTTATTAAATCATTCAAAATTAAATCAATATCACCCGCTCCCAAAGTAACCAACAATCGAGGTTTTTCTACTTTCATTTTCTCAATAAATTCAGATTTACTGACCAATTGTTTGTGTGTGGATTGAATTTTACTCAAAAGTAATGCCGAATTTATCCCAGGTATGGGCAGTTCTCTAGCAGGATAAATATCTAGTAAATATATTTCGTCTGCAAGTTCCAAACTTTTGGCAAAATCATCTAAAAAGTCTCTCGTACGAGAGAATAGATGGGGTTGAAATAAAGCAACTAACTTTTCATTTGGGTAAAGGGCTTTGATGGAAGTTAATGCGGCGGTAATTTCAGTTGGATGATGGGCATAATCATCAATTAACACATGTTCATCGGTTTCGATGTGGTATTCAAAACGTCTTTTTACTCCTTTGAATGAATTAATCCCTTTTTTGATGTTTTCTGGACTCACCCCTACGTACATGGCCAAAGCCGCTGCTGCTAATGCATTTTCAATGTTGTAAAATCCAGGGATTCGCATTTCTATGCGAGGTATAAGTCCGCCAGGATAGGCCATATCAAATACCATTCGATGGTTTTCTATACGCAAATTTTCTGCTTTAAAATCTCCCGATGAAAGACCAAAATAGTGCTTTTGGTGTTCAGAAGTTAAGCTTAGGCCGTCTTTTTGAATAAAAAATCCTTCCTTTTTAATTTGGTTAACAAATAATTGGAAAGATTCCAAAACATGTTCTGCTGCGCCATAGATATCCAAATGGTCTGCATCGGTGGATGTTACTGCAGCTGCAATAGGGTGAAGCGTTAAAAACGAACGATCATATTCATCTGCCTCAACCACACAAATGATGTTTTCCTTCGCTTTATTAGCGATGAAATTTGTCCCATAATTTTGAGTAATACCACCCAAAAATGCGGTTACATTTACATCTGCTTGTATCAAGATATGGGTTAATAAGCTAGATGTTGTGGTTTTACCATGCGTTCCAGCTACCGCTAATGTGGGTATTTGTTGGGTTATCCAACCTAAAATTTCGGATCTTTTCCAAAGTTTAATGCCCCTTGTTAATAAAAAATTCTTTTCTAAATGGTTCTCCGGAATTGCTGGAGTATAAATAAATAGACTTTCTTCTTCATTTTGTAAAAATTCATTTGGAATTAAATCAATTGAATCTATGTAATGTATGAGCATTCCTTCCTCAGCGAGTTGCCGAGTCAAATTACTTTCTGTTTTGTCGTATCCGGCTACCAAGTATCCATTCTGTAAAAACCATCTAGCAATGGCTGACATACCTATGCCGCCAATGCCCAAAAAATATACATACTTTAAATGGGATAAACTGATGCTTGGGTTCATTTTGTGGTAAGAGACGAAAGAATTTGAAGAGCAATTTCATTGGCAGCCTCCGGCTTGGCAAATTGTTTACTTGATTCTGACAGTTGATGGAGTAGGAAATTATTATTAAGTGTAGATATGGCTGTATTGACCAATTGGTTTTTTGCCTCGAAATCTTTTACTAGGATGGCAGCCTGATGTCTTACTAAACTCTGTGCATTTTCTGTTTGGTGATCTTCCGCCGCATTGGGAAGAGGAACTAGGATACTGGCTTTCCCTGCCAAACAAATTTCGGAAACAGACAATGCCCCTGCTCTAGAAACAACTAAATCTGCCATGGAATATGCAAAATCCATTTCATAAATAAATGCTGAAACATAAGCACTCATCAATGCGTTTTTTTGAATAGCCTCTTTTGCTTCTTTTTCAAATGAAATTCCGGTCTGCCAAATAATTTGACAGGGGTTAGAAAAAAATTGATCTAGGCCAGCTAATATGGCTTTATTGATACTTCTAGCGCCTTGACTTCCGCCAATGATCAAGATTGTAGGAATTTCTGGATTTAAGCCAAAGAACTTTGCTGCTTGATCTTTTTTACTTTTTGTATCCATTAAATCCTTTCTAACAGGATTTCCCAACAAGACTATTTTTTCTTTTGGGAAAAATCGTTCCATTTTGGGATAAGCAACAAATATTTTTTT
Organism: Spirosomataceae bacterium; assembly: GCA_044372695.1. Lineage (GTDB taxonomy): Bacteria > Bacteroidota > Bacteroidia > Cytophagales > Spirosomataceae > Aquirufa. The sequence continues at coordinate 518 of JBILRJ010000217.1, read as the reverse complement.
TGCCTTGGATGACAATAATTTATTGGTTATTCCGGCATAAGAATTTTGTTCTTGAATTACAAAAGGAATTCCTTTTATCCAAGCTGCAATGAGCATAGGTCCGGACGCATAACCTCCTACACCAATGGCTATGTCTGGCTTGAATTCATCGATGATGCTAAAAGCCTTACGTAAGCTCTTAAATAGTTTAAAGGGTAAACCGATGTTTTTAATAAAACTACTTCGATTGATACCAGCAATGGGTAATCCCTCAATCACATAACCCGCTTTAGGAACTTTTTCCATCTCCATTTTACCTTCTGCCCCCACAAATAGGAAGTTTATATCAGGTTCCAATTCTTTTAATGCATTGGCTATGGCGATTGCGGGATAGATATGCCCACCTGTTCCACCTCCAGAAATGATGATTTTTTTTGACATTATTCGCTTGACTTTGGAGTAGGTTTGGAACTAAAAAATTTATCTTTGTCCCTACTGACTGACAAAATTAAGCCGATACTGATTGCTGTGAAAATCAA
>JBILRJ010000025.1:0-19613 GCA_044372695.1 Spirosomataceae bacterium | reverse complement strand
TTAAGGTCGGAGCTCCAGTATCGATTAGGAAATTGTACATTTTTCCACCTATTTCAACGTTGCAAAATGGTAAATCTTTGAAATATTTAATTCTAATTGTTTCTGATTCATTTGGACAAATAACGCTTCCGTCATTAAAAAAATACTTTGATGGATCACAGCTCAGATTTAAGAAAACAATCAACAATAAATAAATTCGGATTTTCATTGTGGTGGGCCATATGGAATTTGAGCATTTTAAATTCCTACAAATTTATTTTGTGAGTTAAATCATGCTCAAATTCTTTCTCAATTCAAAGGTTTCTTCCCTTCTGCCTAAAGATTCCATAAGCTGAAAATATAGGAAATGGATGTATTTTTTCAAGATGATAGAAGGTTTTATCTAGCTACATTAATTTTATGCTATTTTTATAAAAGTATTTTCAAGTTTTACGTGAAAGTTTATTTCTGCTTTTAACGCATGAAATACTTTTAAAATGGAGTCAATAGTTGCACTATTTGTGTGACTCTCAAGTTTAGAAATTTGGGCTTTTTTCACTCCAATCAATTTGCCAAGCTCCTCTTGGGTTAATTGACGCTCTAATCTTACAGCCTTAATCATTTTTCCAATGATATCCATCCGAAGTTCATATTCGTATTGGTCACGATCACTTGTTCCTACCTCACCAAGGTGCTCATCCTTCATTTCAGCAAGTGTAAAGGTCTTGATTTCTTGCGTTTTCATATTTCTAGTTGTTATATTTATTGTTGAAATATCTATTTCTTAATCTTTCTGCTCTAATAATTTCATTGGCTGGTATTTTATCAACTTTCTTTAGAAATCCATGCGTCGCTATAACCAGCGTGTTTTTATTATCTTTTTTGTCCCAAAATGCAAGAAGCCGAATCTGAATACCTGAATATTTTGTCCTGAATTCCCAAATTTCATTTTGTAATTTCTTGAATAATTTTGGGTCATTAGTTTGCTCTGCAATTTCTATATTATAAAATATTTTTTGGATCGTTTTGGGACGAAGTTTACCAATAAATTCATTTGCTTCTCCCATAAAAAGAGTTTCAAAATATTTCATTTTTTATTAGTGCGTTAGTAATACAAAGATATATATAGTTTCCAAATTTAGAAACTAGGTGTATGCTAAATTCAAAGTTTATCAGTTAATTTTTAAAATAGACTTGCTTGTTTAATTGGAACGACAAGTATTTATCATTTCGTTTAATGGTAATATCGATGGATTTTTTATTTTTTTCAACTTTGTTTACATAATATTTACACATTTCTGATGGTTCTATTTTAGTAAAATCAACACCATCAATTTGGATTATTTCGTCTTCAAGATTTATAGGAATATTACTATCTGTTATTTTCCATACAACTTTTGCCTTGCCATCTACAAATAAATAACTAAATCCAAAGCTATCAAAAGTTTTTTCAACCCTATTGGCTTGTTTTTTAAAGTAAATTTTTCGATTCTCCCAATCCATTAAAAATATGTAATCCTTCAAAAATTCATTTCCAATTAAGGTGGATTTCCCACTACTAATAAATTGATTTTTAAATTCAACATGATCAATTTTGATGTTATTCTTTATCACATAGCCTTTTTCGGAATTCCCTACACCATAAAATCCCGTTGAATTTATTCCTTCCGTAATTATCATGTTCACATCTGCAGAATTTAGTTTGACATAATTTTGATTACTAGGAATTTTAATGTTTCCATTGAATCCAGTATCAAATGTGAAAAGGTACTTTTTATTGAGGATCTCTCCCTTGATTTTAGGAGTTTTTTGACTAAAATGTCTAAAGTTCCAGATAAAATCTGGATTGTGTATGTCAAATGAATTGATCCTTTTGGAAACAGTTATTTTATTCTTTTGATAATTAAATTCACAGAAAAGTTTAGCCAATAAATTGGCCCCCAAAATGCCATCCATCCCCATGCATTTCAATTCTTTGGTTTCAATGTTTGTTACAGTACAAGCAATATCTTTGAAGATTAAGTTACCAATTTTGATTTCTGGTATAATTGCAAATTTCTCTTTTTTCTTTTTGTTATGAGAGTCTGACATTGTCGATTGATGATGCACACTCAGATTAAGTTGTTGAAAAATTTCCTCTGATATAAGAGTAGGAGCTCCTGTATCGATTAAAAAATGATATTTTTTGGCACCAATTTCAACCGAACAAAAAGGTAAATCGTTTATTTGATGGATCTGAATTTCTTCTATTTCATGAGGAGATTCTACATTTCCAGAATTAAAAAACTTTCGATTAGAGTTGCAGCTAAGATTTAAAAAGATGATTAAGGCTAAGTATAAGTGGTATTTCATTTTATTGGTTTTACATTATAAATCTTAGGTAATTATTTTTGAATATGTGAACCTTCTGAATAAATTCCCCAAATTTTTATTCGCTAAGACCATTGCATTCTCCCCCTAATTCAAACTAATCCATTTAAACAATTCTTTCAATAATAGATTTTTTCATCTAGCCAAATCCTATTTCTTAGTCTTTTTTCGCTCCTCACCGATTTTATTCACAATATCATAGAGTAAAGTTGCATTGATAAACAAACGGTCCAATTCTTGCTTAAAGAAGTTTTCAGTGTGTTCATTCCATTTTTTAGGTGAATGCTCAAGTTCGTTGAAACTTTTGTTCAAGGTTTCCACGTATTTATTTTTCTGGTCGGTGTCTTTAATGAAAATAGGTGGGTATAAATCAAACATCAACATCCAATTTTTGGCTATTCTTGTGACCCTTCCATTGCCATCTGCAAAGGGATTAATACGTATCAATTCATGGTGAAAGTAAATTGCTCTGATAATGGGATTAGTGATTCCTTTCATTTGTTGAAAAAGTTCCGAAACCAACTTGGATACATCATTTTTATCAGGATAGATATGATTTCCTATTTGTAGAAATGTTTGTCGGTAATGTTTAGGATTTGTAGTAATGGCATTGGGAGAAATTAACTGGAGTAATTGAAAAAGCTGTAATTCTTTTTCAAAATTGGTATGGTCAACGATTTCCTCAATCACAAATTCAAGAGAAATTTTCAGATTTTTCAAATACTCCTCTTCTTCCTCTTGGTTTTGAGCCTCCATTTGAGCATTTTTTATACTAAGGAGCTCTTGTAATTCTTGAACACTTGCCAGATAGATATCTAATAAATCATCATCCAGATGATGTCTACTATAAATTATGAGTCGATATATGGATTTGACAAGATGGTCAATTTTGTCAATTTTACTTTGATTGATTTTTATTTCTGATATGGGTAGTAATTCCATGCATTTTTGTCTTAGGCTAAACACTTAACGAAAATAACGAGTAATTATTTTCCATTAAATGTTTGGCTCCAATCATTTATCCAAATGGCGTATTAAATGGATCTGTATCATCTTGCTGCATGTTCATTTTACTCCCTTTGAAAACAGAATCATTTTTTTCAAATGCTGCTGCGGTATCTCCTAATTCACTGGAGTCAAAACCCGCATTTCCAGAGTTGAAAGGTTGAAAATCCAAATCACAATATTTAGTGAATTTTCCAATGAATTTTAACCAAACATTTTCCAAAGAACCCGAACGATTTTTCGCCATGATGATCTCTCCCATTCCTGCCAAGGAATTACCTTGGTCATCCTGGGTAATTCCATAATATTCAGGACGATAAATGAACATTACTTGATCGGCATCTTGCTCAATAGCTCCAGATTCACGAAGGTCAGATAATTGCGGCTTTTTGTTACCTCCCCTGGTTTCTGTAGAACGATTTAACTGTGAAAGTGCAATCACAGGGACATCTAATTCTTTGGCTAATTGCTTCAAAGCTCTAGAAATTTGGGAAATTTCTTGTTCTCTGTTACCACTCGCCCCTTTACCTGAAGTATCACCTGTCATTAATTGTAAATAGTCGATCACAATCAATTGTATATTTTTTTGCGCTTTCAATCTTCGACATTTCGCTCTTAGCTCCAAAATGGACAATGCTGGAGTGTCGTCAATGAACATTTGTGCTTCAAAAAGTGTCTTAATTTTGGTGTGTAACTGTTGCCATTCATGAGGCTCTAATTTGCCTTTTCGAATTTTATCTGCTTCAATTTCTGCTTCAGCAGATATGATACGATTGACCAATTGAACTGCCGACATCTCTAGCGAAAACAAAGCTACCGCATGTCCAAATTCAACGGCTGCATTTCGGCAAGCTGAAACCACAAATGCCGTTTTACCCATACCCGGACGTGCCGCAATGATGATCAATTCTTGTTTCTGCCAACCAGATGTTAATCGGTCCAACTCTGTAAATCCAGACGGAATTCCTGTTAAGCCGCTTTTTTGCAATTGTTTCTTCTCCAACTCATCAACCGCTTTTTTCAAAATATCCGCCATACTTTCGTAATTTTTTCGAATATTTGATTCTGCTATGGTAAATAATTCCTGCTCCATACGATCCAAAATTTGGAAAACATCGGAGGTGTCTTCATAAGATTGACGCTGAATTTCGGAAGAAATATGGATCAGTTGTCTTTTTAAATACTGTTCAATGATGATACGCGCGTGGTATTCAACATTGGAGGTTGAACTTACCCGAGACGTCAACTGAGCTAAATAGCTAGTTCCCCCTGCCCTTTCTAGCTCACCATTTGCTTTCAAAAAATTATTGACAGTCAATAAATCCACAGGTTGTGATGCCTGAAATAAGCCTTGTATCGCTTGAAAAATTTTCTGATGCGCTTCTTTGTAAAAACTTTCAGGCTTTAAAAGTTCAATTACGTTGGCTAAAGGTTCTTTTTCAAGCATCAATGCACCCAACAAAGCTTCCTCTAAATCTAGAGCTTGAGGCGGTAATTTACCTAAGCCTAAATCACTCAACCTCGCAGGACTTGAAGTTCTGTTATTTGTATTACTAGATTGATTACCTTTCTTAAATATTGTTGCGGGAGTATTCGATTCCATAGACTACAATTTTACCACTTTTTATCAAAAATATCACCTTTTTTACTCGATAAAATTTCAATAATTTTCTACATTCGTGCATTCTTTTCACAAATAAAATTTTTCATACTTGTTAGAAAAAATCATTTCCCTCGCAGAAGTTTCTTTGATCGACTTTTTTGGTCCCTCTAATTCAAATTTGAGTTTGATTACCGAGGCTTTTCCGCAAACTAAAATTATTGCTCGAGGTGATCAGTTAACTGTCAGAGGTTCCGATGATCAAATTTCTCTTGTAGAAGCTATCGTTAATCAGTGCATCCAACATGTAGAAAAACACACGACGCTTACCGTTTCGCACACCAAAGCTTACATCGATTCAGTGTTGAATCCAACTGGAGAGGAAAAAGAAGGCCCATGGGTAGAGGATAAAGATGTTTTGTTATTTGGAAACAAAGGAATTGTCATAAAGGTGAAAACCCCAAATCAACGCAAGTTGGTTGAGGCTGCTTCCAAAAATGACATCGTTTTTGCCGTGGGACCAGCAGGTACCGGTAAAACATATACAGCAGTGGCTTTGGCCGTAAAAGCGCTCAAAAACAAAGAAGTTAAAAAAATCATTATCACCCGACCCGCAGTAGAGGCAGGTGAAAATTTGGGATTTTTACCAGGTGATTTAAAGGAAAAAATTGATCCCTATTTAAGGCCGATTTATGATGCCTTAGATGATATGATTCCTGCTGAAAAATTGAAATTTTATCTGGAAAATCGGACAATCGAAATTGCTCCTTTGGCATATATGCGTGGAAGAACCTTGAACAAGGCGTTTATCTTATTGGATGAGGCTCAAAATACAACTTCCATGCAAATGAAAATGTTTCTTACTCGCATGGGAATACAGTCAAAAACCATCATTACTGGGGATAAATCCCAAGTGGATTTGCCTAAAAATCAGGTTTCAGGCTTGGGTGATGCTGTCAAAATTTTGCAAGGGATCAAAGGAATTGAATTTGTCGAATTGGATGGTAGCGATGTAGTGAGGCACCGTTTGGTTAGAGAAATCATTGAAGCATACGATAAAAAGAGTTAGGTAAGATGTATGATGTAAGATGTATGAGGTATGAGGTAACAGGTCGTCGATAGTGTCCAAATTTCCTCTTTCCTCTCTTCTCTCTTCTCTCTTCTCTCTTCTCTCTTCTCTCTTCTCTCTTCTCTCTTCTCTCTTCTCTCTTCTTCCCCCACCCACAATTGTTAATTTAAAAATGGAATATCAAATAATTGAAGCAAAAAGTTTAGAGGAAATCAATCAGGTATTTCACATTCGCATTGAAGTCTTTGTTAAGGAACAAAAATGTTTACCCTCTGAAGAGTTTGATGACTTGGATGCACAAGCTAGGCATTTTTTATTGTTGATTGATGAGCAATCGGTGGCAACAGGACGTTTCAGAAAAACAGAAAAGGGAATTAAAATTGAGCGAATAGCCACTTTAGAAAATTTCAGAGGCAAAGGTTTTGCAAGTATCATTATTCAACACATGATAAAAGAAGCAAAAAACCAATTCCCCGATAATCAATATTTTTATCTTCATTCTCAACAAACCGTCATGCCACTTTATGCTGCCTTGGGATTTAAACCCTATGGAGAAACCTTTATCGAAGCAGATATTGTTCATCAGGCAATGGAACTAAATAGTTGAAACTTTTGATTCATTTTTTTTGTTAAACACGTATTAACAAAAAATGATATGATCGATAAAATTATTTCTGCCTACATCAATCACTGTCGCGAAGAGGGACAAGCGCCTAAAAGTCTCTATTCTTTTGCTAAATCCATCGATTTAGAAGAAAAAGATTTGTATGCCTACTTTAGCTCATTTGAGAGTTTAGAGAACATTATCTGGTCCAGTAAAATTCAAAAAACCATTTTGAATTGCCAAGCAGATCCCATCTATGCTTCCTACTCTGTTCGCGAAAAATATTTATCATTTGTTTTTTCCTTTTTTCAAGAATTACTTCCTGAACGATCTTTTTATGTACAGAACTGGAAAAAAGTAGCAAAACCATCTTTTGGAATTCCAGAAGCTTTGAAAGCTGCCAATGAAATGTACTTAAATTACGTGCAAGCATTGATGGATGAGGCTATTCAATCTCAAGAAGTCAAAGCAAGAAAATTTTTAGATAAAAAATATGCCGATGGTCTATGGTTTCAGTTCATGATGATTGTTCAATTTTGGGCCAAAGACACTTCTCCTAATTTTGAAAAAACAGATGAATTTATCGAGAAATCGACACAAGCCTCTTTTGAACTTTTAGGTGTGACTGCCTTTGATTCTTTGATTGATTTGGGTAAGTTTTTGATTCAAAATAAAACGGGGATGAATTTCCAAAAATAATGAAAGAAAATTCTTACATACCTGTTTCCAAAGTGGCGAGAGCCTCCAAATTTGTCGGAACAGGCTTAAAAGTGGGTGCAAATTATTTAAAATATTCCATTCAAAAGATGGGTAACTCGGCATTGGATAAAGAACAATTGCACGAGGATAATGCAAAGGACATTTATGAATCTTTGAGTGTTTTAAAAGGCTCTGCCTTGAAAGTGACTCAAATGTTGAGCATGGATAGAGGAATGTTGCCACGGGCCTATCGTGATACTTTTGCCATGGCTCAATATTCCGCGCCACCACTTTCAGGACCATTGGTAGTGAAAACTTTTCAGTCGGAATTGGGGAAATCTCCTGGACTTATTTTTGATCAATTTGATTTAAAAGCAAGTTTTGCGGCGTCCATTGGGCAAGTTCATCGTGCAGAAAAGGATGGTAAAGTGTTTGCGGTAAAGGTTCAGTATCCGGGTGTAGCCAACAGTATTCATGCTGATTTGAAAATGATTAAGCCCATTGCTTTAGCCATGTTCTCGCTCAATGCCAAAGATGTTGATCGCTACATGTCGGAAGTGCAAGATAAACTTTTGGAAGAGACGAATTACATCCAAGAAATGAACTATGCCCAAGAAATTACAGAGGCTTGTAAAGGATTAGAAGGGATTTTATTTCCTCAATATTTTCCTGAATATTCTTCTAGTAAAATACTGTGCATGGATTGGTTGGAGGGTATGCATTTGAAGGAATTTTTGGCCACTAAACCTAGTCAAGAAATTCGAAATTTAATTGGACAACGTCTTTGGGATTTTTATGATTTTCAAATACATACATTGAAAATGGTTCATGCTGATCCGCATCCTGGCAATTTTCTAATGCATGCGGATGGCAAATTAGGAATCTTAGACTTTGGATGTGTAAAAACAATTCCTGCTTCTTTCTATGATCCGTATTTTGCCTTGTTGGATACAAGCATTTTAAATGAAAAATCAAAAACCATGCAAATTTTTGAGGATTTGGAATTCATCAATCCATTGGACAGTCCCAAAGAAAAAGAAGATTTTTTTGAACTTTTTACCTCCATGATTGACCTCTTGGCTAGACCGTTTCAAACGTCAACATTTGATTTTTCTGACGTAAGTTATGTCGATGAAATTTACCAGATGGCAGATGAATTGAAAAACAACGATCAATTGAGGTATTCCAAGCATGCCAGAGGATCTCAGCATGGTTTGTATATTAATAGGACCTATTTCGGACTTTATACTTTACTCCATGAGTTGGGGAGCGAAATTGTTATCAGATAGAATAGATATGTAAGGTAGATAGAAGAGAGAAGAGAGAAAACGAAAAAGAGAAAAAAGTCAAAAATTGACCCATTAAAAAATTTCTCTCTTCTCATTTTCTCTCTTCTATCTTCTAGAAAGGTAAATCATCACCAGATTCTTGTTCCATTGGAGGGAAAGTTACGCTTCCACTAGGATTAACTATTACATTGTCTGGAACGGATCCTCCTGTGGTTTGAGCACCTACTCGGTCGATTCGATAAGCACGAATATCGGTGTACCAACGTTCATTATATTCACGTGATTCTACATTGAATTGAACTTTGATTATTTCACCTTCGCTGACTGCCGCTAAATCTTGGGTTTTATCGCCCCATACATTCAAGCAAACTTTTTTTGGATATTGATCTTGTGTTTCAATCACAAAATCTTGTTTGATCCAATTTGTACCTGTTTTGCCAGTTCCTGTAACCTCTGGCAACTTCTTAATTAATTTTCCGCTTAGTTCTAAAGCCATTTTAGTAATTTGATAATTTTAGAAATCTTATTTATTGGCAAGTAAGTAAATATTTGGTAATTTTGCTAACCTTTCGGCGATGTGGTGAAATTGGTAGACACGCTACCTTGAGGTGGTAGTTCCTTTTTGGTGTGGGAGTTCGAATCTCCCCATCGTCACGAATGAATTTTTTGATCCATTAACTGTAAATCATGTTGAAGATGAAACCTTACAGTGTACTTCTTTATTACAACTATACGCCCATTCAAGATCCTGAGGCCTATAGGGAAATACACCATTTATTTTGTTTGAATAATCACCTATTGGGACGAATTATTATTGCTAGCGAAGGCATAAATGGCACCGTTTCAGGATTAAAATCTGATTGTGAGGCATACATGAATTGGTTGAAATCAGATCCTATGTTTGCTGGAACAGATTTTGATTTCAAGGTCGATGAACTTGAAGGACACACATTCAACAAACTGCATGTTCGTGTGAAAAATGAAATTGTGCATTCAGATTTACCTGTTAATCCGCTCATTAGAACTGGAAAACATTTGAGGCCACAGGAATTCAAGCAAATGCTGAAAAATGATCCAGATGTTGTTTTAGTAGATATGCGATCTAACTATGAGCACGAATTGGGTCGATTCAAAGGTGCCCATACTTTTGATATGGAAAATCTACGTGATCTACCCGATCATGTTCATCAGATTGAACATTTAAAAAACAAAAAAGTCATTACCTATTGCACGGGTGGTATCAAATGTGAAAAAGCGAGTGCTTATTTATTGGAACAAGGTTTTGAGAATGTCTATCAATTGCACGGTGGAATAATCAAATACGGTCTTGAACAAGGTGGAGAAGATTTTGATGGAACTTGCTATGTTTTTGATAATCGTGTGGCAACTAAGGTAAATTCAGTAAATCCACAAGTTATCTCTACTTGTTTTGTTTGCCAAAGTCTTTCTGATCACATGGTGAATTGTGCTAATCCGGAATGCAATGAGCATTTACCCATTTGTCCAACTTGTTTAAAAGAAATGGAAGGTGCTTGCTCCCAAACCTGTAAAGATCATCCAAGAAAGCGACCTTACAATGAAAAAGGCTATTATTCGAAAAATTCAATCGGCTACTCCCCTGTTTTAGGCTTTAAGTCATTTAGTCGAAATGCAAAAATAGAAGCAAAAAAAGAATAGGAATTAGTTAATAATGCGAATTAAGAGTTGAAATTATCATTATGGTCAGTTTGTAACGTATGTTTAAAAGCGAATTTGAATTTATTATTTCCCTATTTCTTTGACAAAAATGCAATTTACGGGCTAATTCTTTTTCCATGGTATTTCTTTTTTTGAAAAAAAAGAAACAAAAAAACTTTTTTCTTTTGCTTAATCCAAGACGAATCAGTCAGCTAGCGCTGACTGACCGATTTTCACTCCGCTTACGGCTATTTTCTTTGACCCTTTCGCACATCGCCCATGCGCATTGTCAAAGCTCCGCCTACCGCTCCGTTCAAATCTTTCGTTAGGATTAAGCATTGGCCCTAATTAAATTTTTACAGCAAATGATCCTTGTTTTTTTTACCCTTAATTCGCATTATTAGGTATTAGTTATCGAAATTTTACCTCTTACCTCTTACCTTACCTCATACAATGTTTGTAATTTTGATATTATTGTCTCTAAATACAATAATATCCCCAATGCTTTTGCCTTTTAGCAAACTTCCTATGGGTGAATCTATTGAAATGATAAAATAAGATTCTCGCTCTACTTCAATTTTGCCCAACCCTATACTCAATAAATAATTCCCTTTATCAGTCAGGATTAAGCTGCCTTGATCGACGAATTTAGACCTATTTTTAAGCTTAATTTGATCCAAGGTATTCCATTGATTTTGATATAAATCAATCATCATCGAACATTTATCCATCTCTTTTTGCATCATTTCTCGACCTGTCTCAAATTTATCTCCAGCACTACTCTTGGTATCGCTATTTCTTGATTCACGTGCTAATTGAAAATCCCTTTGCATTTCTTGGATTTTTTTCTTCAAATCTTCTTTTATCAATTCGATTAATTTAACTTTGACCTCTTTCAAATCCATGTTTTAAAATTTCAATAAAACTACAAATTACATTTGAATATGCCATTACACTTCTCCGATACAGACCTTATTCTCAATGCGGATGGTTCATCCTATCATTTAAATATTCGTCCAGAGCAAATTCCAGACACCATTATTTTAGTTGGTGACCCTGAGAGAGTAGAACATGTATCTAAGTATTTTGATCAAATAACGGCAAAGGTTCAAAAACGAGAATTCATCAGTCATTTCGGCAAATTAAACCAAAAAGATATCGCGGTGATTTCCAGCGGAATTGGCCCTGATAATGTTGAGATTGTTATGACTGAATTGGATGCTTTTGTAAATATTGACTTCTCCACAAGACTAGAAAAGACGCATAAAAGACGTTTGAATTTAATCCGAATCGGTACATCTGGATCCATTCAAGAGCATATTCCCGTTGATTCATTTTTATTGTCTAATTCAGCTATAGGATTAGATAATTTGGCATATTTCTACGGTTTTAAAAGTCAAATCAATGATTTTTCAAGTAAGGATTTGAAACTTTTTGAAGAAAATTTGCCTGCAGGAATGTCTATTTATGCCGCAAAATGTTCAGAAAAATTAGCTCAATTATTTTTAAATCACCCTGATTTTGAACAAGTAATTTCTGGAATGACTTTAACTACTCCTGGTTTTTATGCACCGCAGGGACGCCAAATGCGTATCAAGTTACCTTTCCCGAATTTTTTAAATGAAATATCTTCCATTCAATTGTCAGGACAAACTTGTTCTAATATGGAAATGGAAACTGCGGCTTATTATGCATTTGCTAAACTCTTAGGGCATGAAATGATTTCATTAAATGCCATTTTAGCCAATCGGAAAACGAAAGTTTTTTCCAAAAATCCTGAAAAACAAGTCGATGCTTTGATTCAATTAACTCTCAAGGTTTTGAGCGAAAGTTGGAATTAGTTAGGAATTATGAGTTATGAATTATGAGTTATGAAAATCTCTCTTCTCTCTTCTCTTCTCTTCTCTTCTCTTCTCTCTTCTCTCTTCTCTCTTCTCTCTTCTCTCTTCTAACTCATAATTCATAACTCATCACATAATCATTCATGAAGAAACCATTTCCAACATCTAAATCGATTTCTTCTTTAATTATAAATCCTTTTTTTAAGTAAAATTCAACCGCTGTGTTATAGCGATTGACATTCAATTCTAAGACTTTAACATTCATGGAATGGGCAATATTCATAATTTCATTTAAAAGTACACTTCCTCCTCCCTTTTGTTTAAAATCAGGATGAGTATAAATTTTGTGTAATTTACCATTTCCATCTTCTGTTTTTTCAAAAGAAGCATATCCAATGGCTTTTGAATCTTGATTTTCTAGAATGATGAATTGAATATTTCCATTGATTTGTTCTTCTAATTTTTGGGTATTATACATCCAGTCTAACATATACACACACTGCTCCTCTGAAAGTATTTCACCATATGTAGGTCTCCAAGCCGCCTCTGCTATAGACTGTATCAGAGAGATATCAGAAACGTTTGCTTTTCTTGTTTTCATAAATCTAAAAATCTGCTTGCAAATTTGTACTTTTGTTTCCTAAATAAAAAGTCATGTTAAAAGAAAAACCGCTTATTTTAATTGCAAATGATGATTCAATTCATTCGAAAGGAATTAAAGTATTAACTGAAATAATGTCTGAAATGGGAGAAGTCGTGGTAGTTGCACCCGATTCTCATCAATCTGGTATGGGTCATGCAATTACTTTGGGTACTCCATTGCGTGTTACTAAGACAAATGAATTTGGACCCGACATTGCTTCTTATAAATGCTCTGGAACTCCTGCAGATTGTGTAAAATTTGGAAAACATTACCTTCTTAAGGGGCGTAAAATTGATTTAGTTGTCAGTGGAATCAATCATGGTTCCAATGCATCCATTTCCGTTCTTTATTCGGGTACCATGTCCGCAGCTATTGAGGCGGCTATGGAAGGAATTCCTGCCATCGGTTTTTCATTATGTGATTATTCGTATGATGCTGATTTCAGTCATTGCCATGATTTTGTAATTAAAATTGCCCAGCAAGTGTTGGAACATGGTCTTCCAATGGGCTTAACTTTGAATGTGAATTTTCCTGCTAAAACAGAAAATGGAATAAAAGGGATTCGAGTGGCTAAACAAGCTAATGCTGTTTACCGCGAGTCTTTTGAGCAAAGAAAAGATCCATACGGTCAACCTTATTATTGGATGGATGGAGAATTAGAAAATAATGATTTGAACAATGGTACAGATTTAGATTTTTTAGCCGATAATTTTGCCACCATTGTTCCCGTAAAATACGATTTGACAGATTACAAGGCTTTGGAAAATATGTCACATTGGGACTTTAATTAAAATGATGAATTATGATGAGAGAGAAAAGAGAAGAAAGAAAACAACTCATAATCCATAATTCATAACTCATTACTCGTCATTCATATGAAGCAGCGACTTATTCTTTTTTCTTTTTTGGTAAGCCTGTTAATCATGGCTGTGAAATTCTATGCCTATTATTTGAGTGGTTCTACTACCCTTTTAACAGATGCTTTAGAATCGATTGTCAATGTTGTGGCCGGTGCTTTTGCCTACTATTCAATCTATTTAGCTTCCTTACCAAAAGATTTGAACCATCCTTACGGCCATGGTAAAATTGAATTTTTTGCTTCTGGTTTAGAAGGTGTTTTGATTTTATTGGCTTCTGCCTACATTTTTTTGCATGCTTCTCAACATTTACTTGCTAAACCACAAATTGAAAAATTAGACATCGGATTATTAATTTCATTGAGTTCTGCGGTGGTCAATGGGATTTTAGGTTATTTTTTGGTTAGCCAAGGAACTAAAGAACATTCTCCAGCATTGATCGCCGATGGTAAGCATCTAACTTTAGATGCTTACAGTGGACTATTTGTCGCTTTTTCGTTGTTCATCACGCTTTTAACTGGTTGGTTTTGGATAGATTCAATAGCGTCGCTTATTTTCGCTTTTGTTATGTGTTGGCAAGGTGTAAAATTGATAAGAAGTTCCGTTGCCGCTCTCATGGATGAAACAAATCCAAAGGTTTTTCAAGAAGTGATAGATTGCATCATTGCGAATCAAAAAATTGAATGGATCGATTTACATAATTTAAGAGTACAGCAATATGGCGGGGATTTACACATTGATTGCCACCTAACGCTTCCCAGATATTGGGATTTAAATCGAGTTCATGATGAAATTCATCATTTTGAAAAGGTACTTGGAGAGGTTATGCCTACAAACATCGAAATATTTGTTCACACTGATCCTTGTATAGATGAATGTTGTTCACACTGCGACGTAAATGATTGCCCAATTAGGAAAATTCCTTTCTCCAATAAAGTGCAATGGAATGGTGTTAATCTGGCCTTAAATCAAAAACATTTTTACGAAGAATTAAACCGTTCTAAGTGAACCCATTCCGCCATCAACACCAATAATCTGTCCAGTTATCCAAGAATTTTCTTTACTTAATAAAAATGCGGCCAGATTAGCCATGTCTTCTGATGATCCAACCCTTCCTAAGGGGTGTCTTTTCCCACTTGCTTCTATTTTTTCTGGACTGTTCAATAAATTTTGCGCAAGTGGTGTTTGAGTTAAAGAAGGTGCAATTGCATTAACTCTGATTTTATTTGCACTTAATTCGGCGGCCAAAGATCTCGTTAATCCTTCGATAGCTCCCTTGGAACTAGCTATGGATGCATGGAATCCCATGCCTGTTTGCACGGCAACTGTGGAAAATAAAACGACTGAGGAGGTATCTGATTGCTTTAAAAAAGGTAATATAGCTTGTATTGATTTGACAGCACCCAATACATTGATGTTAAAATCAGTTTCGAAATCTGCGCTAGTCAAACGATGAAATGGCTTTAAATTGATGCTTCCTGGGCAGTAAACGAAGCCGTCTAAAGGTCCGTTTACCTGCAAAAATACTTCTGTAGTGTCTGATGTAGCGTTCCAAACATGGTTGTTAATTCCATTTAAATCACAAGCTTCACGGGAAAAATTGTGAACCTCGTGTCCTTGATTTAACAGTAAATTAGCGATGGAATACCCGATTCCTTTGCTAGCACCTACAATTACATATTTGCCCATAATTTTTTAATGTAAAGAACTGTAAAATTCTCTTTTGGTATTTTCTTCCTGAAACTTGCCGCCATAAAATGAAGTAATGGTGGATGTTGCATCGTCTTTTACACCTCTAGACGAAACACAAAGATGTTTTGCGTCAATGTAAACAGCTACGTGTTCGCTTCCTAGAACTTTTTGCAGATGTTTGGCAATTTGCATGGTCAAGCGTTCTTGAACCTGAGGCCTTTTTGCATAATATTGCACAATGCGATTAAGTTTGGAAAGTCCAATAACTTGGCCAGAAGAAATGTACGCAATGTGTGTTTTTCCTACAATGGGTACAAAATGATGTTCACAGTTGGAATAAAAACTGATATTCTTCTCAATCAACATTTCATTGTAACCGTACTTATTTTCAAAAAGAGCAATTTTAGGCTCATTTTTTGGATTAAGTCCACTAAAGATTTCTTCAATGTACATTTTTGCCACCCGTTTCGGAGTACCTCTCAAAGAATCATCACTTAGGTCAAGACCTAATGTAACCATGATTTCTCTAAAATGTGCCTCGATTTTTGTGATTTTTTCTTCGTCTGTAAGATTAAAAGCATCTTTTCTCATGGGAGTTTCAATCGAAGTAGAGATGTGATTATCTCCAATTTCTTCGTCTGAAAAAATGAAATTATCTGAATCAATTAACAGGGAATTCAACAAAATTTCTTTCTGTTTCATATAATCTAATTTTTAAATCTAATTCGGGTTTAAAGACTTTTCTTAGTTTTTGGTAAATAACCACCGCAATGTTTTCCGCAGATGGATTTAAACGAGCAAACTCGGGAACGTCTAAATTTAAATTTTTGTGATCAAATTTTTTGATGACTTCACTTTGAACCACATCTGATACGTATTTCATATCTATTACGTAACCAGTTTCTGGATCAATTGTTCCAGAAATTTGAACAATTAGTTCATAGTTATGTCCATGGAAGTTGGGATTGTTGCACAAACCAAATACTTCATGGTTTTTTTCATCTGTCCAATCAGGATTAAATAAGCGGTGGGCAGCATTGAAATGTTCTTTTCGAAAGACACTTACTTTATGAGATTCTATCATTTTTTATCTATTCTTTAAAATTACTTCAGTTTTTTAATTAAATTTCAATTTATTTAAAAATTAAACGATTATTTAATTTATGAAAAGACGGAATTTTATTTCTAAATCACTGATTTATACTTCCTCAGCGGCTCTTTTTCCGACTTTTACTTCAGGCGCTACTACAGAACAAAAAAAGGTGCGTTTAGGTTTCATTGGAGTTGGATTAAGGGGACGGAATCACTTGGAAATGGCTATGTACAGATCCGATGTTGAAATTGTGGCGATTTGTGATTTAGATCCCAAGGCCATTGCCATTTCTCAAAAAATGATTGCTGACAAGGGACGACCAGCTGCTGCTGTTTATAAAAACGGCGAACGAGATTTTGAAAACTTAGTTAAAAGAACGGATATTGACGGTGTGGTGATTGCTACTCCTTGGGAATGGCATGTTCCAATGGCTTTGGCCACTATGAAAGAAGGTAAATATGCAGGAGTTGAAGTTTCAGCTACTGTCACCCTACAAGAATCTTGGGATTTGGTGAACATGTACGAAAAAACAGGTTCTCATTGCATGATTTTGGAAAATGTGTGCTACCGGAGAGATGTTTTGGCTGTGTTAAACATGGTAAGACAAGGAATGTTTGGTACTTTATCACACGTACAATGTGGTTACCAACATGACTTAAGAGAGATTAAATTCAATAACGGTAGTTCCAATGGACAAGGGGTTGAATTTGGAGAAAAAGGATTTTCAGAAGCTAAATGGCGTACACAACATTCCATTGACCGAAATGGTGATTTATACCCTACCCATGGTCTCGGACCAGTTGCAGAAATGCTAAACATCAATCGTGGGAATCAATTTTTGTACCTAACCTCCATGGCTTCTCCTGCTTTGGGTCTTCACGAGTACATTGTTGATAAAGGAGGAAAAGACCATCCCAATGCCAAAGTTAAATTCAATTGCGGCGATGTAGTAACCACCTTAATAAAATGTGCAAACGGGGAAACAATTATGATTTCGCATGATACCAATCTACCAAGGCCATATTCATTGGGTTTTCGAGTTCAAGGAACTAAAGGACTTTGGATGGACGATAATAAATCCATTTACCTAGAAGGAGTTTCACAAAAAGCCCATCGTTGGGAAGATTTTAAATCTTATCAAGAAAAATACGATCACCCACTTTGGAAAGAACATGCCGCTGACGCTGAAAATGCGGGCCATGGAGGCATTGATTATTTTGTGTTGAGAGGATTTATCGAAGCCATAAAAAATAAAGTGGCCCCTCCTATGGATGTTTATGACGCAGCAGCTTGGTCAGCTATTTCTCCTTTATCGGAGGAGTCGATCGCCAAGGGCTCTGCTCCTATTCAAATACCTGATTTCACTCGTGGAAAATGGAAAACCAATCAACCTATTTTTGCATTAAACAACAATTATTAATCATTATGAATTCAAGCAAGCAAACAAGTTCTTCCAATGGACCTTTAATCATTATTGGAATTTTATTTTTCGTTTTTGGTTTTGTCACATGGGTTAATTCTGTGTTAATCGCGTTTTTTAAAGACGCATTTGACTTAAATAATTTCCAATCCTTATTAGTAACCTCTGCATTTTTTATTTCCTATTTTGTCATGGCTATTCCTTCTTCATGGGTTTTGGCCAAAACCGGATTTAAAAATGGAATGTCTGTTGGTCTTTTGACCATGGGTATTGGTACATTAATGTTTGTGCCCGCGGCTAAAATGGAAAATTATCCCATGTTTCTCTTGGGCTTATTTGTTATTGGAACGGGCTTAGCCTTGCTCCAAACAGCATCTAATCCCTATGTTACGATTTTAGGTCCTAGTGAAAGTGCTGCAAAAAGAATTTCTGTCATGGGAATTTGTAACAAAATTGCAGGAATTTTAAGTCAATATATTTTTGGCGGTTTATTGTTATCTGGTGCTACTGCAGCGAATGTTAATTTGGATGTGGTGGTAGCTCCTTATTTAATCATGACAGCTATACTGGTTGCTTTAGCGCTTTTGGTGCGTTTCTCCACTCTTCCAGAGGTAGAGGCAGAAGAAATACAAGAAGAGTTTATTTCCGAAAAATCAAGTATTTGGGAATTCCCTAATTTGGTTTTAGGTATGGTTGCTTTCTTTTTATATGTTGGTGTGGAGGTAATGGCTGGCGATACCATCATCAATTACGGTGTTTCAATGGGTTTTGCGATTGATGATGCCAAGACTTTCACGACTTACACCTTGTATGGAATGCTTTTTGGTTACGTAGTGGGGATTTTATTTATTCCCAAATACATATCTCAACAAACTGCTTTGAACTATTCTGCTATTCTAGGTATTGTTTTTTCTTTAGGAACGATCTTCATACAGGATCCATTTCTTTCTGTTTTGTGCTTAGCTCTTTTAGGTGTCGCGAATGCATTGATGTGGCCGGCTTTATGGCCTTTAGCCATCGAAGGTTTAGGGAAATTCACCAAATTAGGTTCAGCACTTATCATTATGATGATCTCTGGAGGTGCATTAATTCCTCTACTTTATGGAAGTGTTGTAGATGAATATGGAAACGCCCAAATCGCTTATGCACTGATGATCCCATGCTATCTTTTTATTTATTATTATGCCAAAATAGGTCACAAACGTAAGTCCTGGTAAATTATTCAACATTTGTATTCCTTGGTCAAAGATTTTTTAAAGACCAAGGAATACAAACTAATTTTTCCTAAGGCTAACAATTTTGGACTTATATTTGTTGTATTCAAAAATGCATCATGTCAAATTTCACCAAAGACTCATCTTCTAACTTAATTGATCAAGGAAATATTTATTCTCCCTCTTTGATTTCTTATCAAAGAAGATCGACTATTCCTGTCCAAATTGGCGACTTAATGATGGGTTCTGATTTTCCCATTCGTATTCAATCCATGACTACCATTGACACCATGGATACATTGGGTTCGATTGAACAGTCAATAAGGATGATTGATGCGGGTTGTGAATTAGTAAGGATAACCGCTCCTTCTGTGAAAGAAGCACAGAATTTAGAAAATATTCGAAAAGGATTACGTGAGAGAGGTTATCATACACCTCTGGTTGCTGATATTCATTTCACTCCTAATGCAGCAGAACTGGCCGCCAGAATCGTTGAAAAAGTGCGAATAAATCCAGGAAATTATGCGGATAAAAAGCGATTTGATGTCATTGAATACAGTG
>JBILRJ010000216.1:0-5405 GCA_044372695.1 Spirosomataceae bacterium | reverse complement strand
GCCTCTTTCCTCTCAATTATACCGTCTTACTTCGTGCTAACAACCTTTTGTTAGCGATTGGGAGTGCAAAGATGTAGGTTTATTTTTGAAATACCAAACCAAGGGCAAAAGTTTTTTCATTACTGTTTCATAAAGCATTGAAAATCAAGCGAAAATTTGGCAACTATTTTTATTGAATTAAACTATTAATGATTTTAAGAGGAAAGAGACACAGATTTCACTAAAAGCCCGATCCCAAAAAACAACTTAGATTGGCTATCCGCTAAATTTATTTCAACATTAGAAATGTATTTTAAAAAATGGATTAATAGCAAACTAATATTTAATTGATCGATGCTTTGGAATTAATAAACCTTTTGATAACTTCGAAACACAAAATCTAATCACTATGGAATTCATCGCCCCCTTCTTTGCATTTTTTGGACTGGCCATTTTTTTAGGCTCTTTAATAGCAATAGTTATCACTGTCCTAGTCATCTTGAAAAAACAAATCCCAACCACCGACAAATTATTAATGATCATTATGGTCTGGATAATTCCAGTGATTGGAAGCATAGTCACTTTGTATATGTTATTTACTCAATACAGACAAGAAGAGGAGGAAATTCACCCTTAAGCCATACCGCTAACCTGCATTTTGACCTAAAACTTTAACCATGAACACATCTAGAAAAATTAAATCGCTAATCTTGGGCTTCTCAATCACATTGGCAACTTTCGCGTGCAATACAGGACCGAAAGAACTGGTGAATTACAAGGGATCGGATTATCGCTTAAAATTAGAGGTATTCAACAATTTCAGTCTAATTAGGCATTCGAAAACATCTTTTACTGCAAATGATGTCATTTTAGAAAATGTTCCTCTGAAAGATTGTTTGCCACAATTGCTAAATATTGATAAATCTTTGATCCAATTCATGGACCCAGAAAAAGGAGATTTATTGATTTCTGCTACGTATGAGGATTTTAATACGCTTAGGTATTCAGAAAATTCCAAAAATGGCTACATTAAGGATCATGAAGAAAAAACAAAAGAAACCAAAAAAGCATTTTTATTGGAATTGAAAAAAGCCCTAAATTTTACAGTTGTTGAAAAGGTAAGCCCGACAGATAAATACTTTCAACTTATTTTAAAGGATACGGTTATGAATGAAAATCAGAACAGTAAATTAAAAAATAATCCAAATACCCATTCAAGTATCACCCAATGGTCAAATACTTTGCTTGTCAAAAATGCAAGCATTACTGAAATCGCTGCCGGACTTAGCGAGTCGTATGAGGAAGAAGGCAAATTTTTTGCCATCAAAAACAATAAAAATCGCTATACAATCAACATCAAAAACATCCCATTTAATCAATTAAATGCACATTTAGAAAAGGAAATTGGGCTGAGTTTTGTACCATTAAATGAACGTAAATCCTCTCTTAGAATCAGCAAAATTGTATTTAATGACTAAAAGTGCGAATCAAGGGTTGAAATAAGCACTTTAATTCAGTGATAATAGATTGAATATAAGCCAAATCCTAGATTACAATGCAATTTAAGGCTAAATTATTTTCTATGGCATTTCTTTTTTTTAGAAAAAAAGAAACAAAAAAACTTAAATACTGCAAGTTAATCCAAGACGAATCCGCAAGCGGAGCGATTTTCACTTCGCTTGCGGCTATTTTCTTTGACTCTGACGCACAGAGCCCATGCGCATTGTCAAAGCTCCGCCTACCGCTTCGTTCAAATCTTTCGTCGGATTAACCGCTATAGAAAAGAGATTTATTATACTTCCTAAGTAATTTAACTGTATTTCAAAAAAAAATTAACAGTTCAAAAAAGAACCATAGGTTCGAGACATTTAATAGACTTGGACTTTAGTCCAAGCGGGATAAAATTAATCATTTAGATATTTAAACACTTTATTGGCAATAGAAGTATTCACCTTGAAAATAACCTAAACCTTTCTTTTTAAAAGCTATCATTTTTTTCGTACCTAATGAGCATTCAAATTAGTATGGCAGTCTGAAAAAACGGATGACTTATTTTTACCCGATGATTACGTATTTTTTAGTAAAAAAATAACAAAATGTATGATGAAAACAAGGGTCACAAAGTTAAATAAATGTTAAACCGTAACCCTTGTGTTAAAAATAGAAGACATTTACCCCAAAAACGGATAGCGATAATCCGTTGGAGAAGAAAAAACTTCTTTCACTGTTCTTGGAGAAACCCAACGAAGCAAATTCAAATAAGATCCTGCTTTGTCATTGGTCCCAGAAGCTCTAGCACCACCAAATGGCTGCTGTCCAACCACCGCACCCGTACATTTATCGTTTAAATATAAATTACCCGCGGCATGTTCCAAAGCTTTGGTCGCCTCCGCCATGGCATAAGCATCCTGAGCAAAAATAGCGCCTGTCAAAGCATATGCAGAAGTGGAATTGACCAATTCCAAGGTTTCTGTCCATTTTGCGTCCTCATATACATAAATCGTCAAAACAGGCCCGAAAATCTCTTCCTCCATGGTTCGGTAATGTGGATTTGTGGTTAACAAAACTGTTGGTTCAATGAAATAGCCTTTCGATTTATCAAAGCCTCCGCCTGCAATCACCTCCACCTCCGATGAATTTTTGGCTTCAGAAATATATCCACTTATTTTATCAAAGGCCTTTTCATCAATGACCGCATTCACAAAATTTCCGAAATCTTCCGTACCACCCATTTTGATTGAAGCCAAATCAGTCTGCAAATATTCCTTTGTTTGTGCCCAAAGCGATTTTGGAATATACGCTCTAGAAGCAGCTGAGCATTTTTGACCTTGGTATTCAAAAGCACCTCTGATCAATGCCACCGACAAGGCCTTGGCATCTGCAGATGGGTGTGCAATGACAAAGTCCTTCCCTCCTGTTTCACCGACAATCCGAGGATACGATTTATAATTGGAAATATTGTTACCAATGTTCTGCCAAATCGTTTGAAACACTTTGGTAGAACCTGTAAAATGAATTCCTGCAAAATCTCGGTGATTGAAGACAATTTCTCCCGCTGCGGGTCCATCGGCAAATACTAAATTGATGACTCCAGCTGGCAAACCAGCCTCTTCCAAAATTTCCATCAACAAAGCTGCAGAATAGATTTGTTGCGGTGCTGGTTTCCAAACTACTGTATTGCCCATCAAGGCAGGTGCCGCAGGTAGATTCCCCGCAATGGCTGTAAAATTGAAAGGAGTTAATGCATAAACAAAACCTTCCAAGGGACGATATTCCAAGCGATTCCAAACTCCAGGAGAGGAAATTGGTTGATCCGCATAAATCTGTGTCGCATAATGAACATTAAAACGAAGGAAATCTACCCATTCACAAGCGGCATCAATTTCTGCTTGATAAGCATTTTTCGATTGAGCCAACATCGTACGGGCATTCAAAGCCATGCGGTATTTATTGGCTGATAAATCAGCGGCTTTTAAAAAAATGGAACAACGTTCTTGCCAGGTCAAGGCTGCCCAAGCACTTTTGGCTTCCAAAGCAGCATTAATTGCATCTGAAACTTCTTTTTGTCCTCCTTCATAATAATATCCCAGAATATGTTGATGATCATGCGGGCAAGTCATGGCCACTTTTTTATCACTACGAACAAATTTTCCGTTGATTTTCATGTCTACCTCAATTACTTGGGAGCGGTGAGAGGCAATGGTTTGTATTAATTGTTCCTTTTCTTTGGAACCAGCCGAATAAGCATAAATAGGCTCATTAAGGGGTGTTGGAACTTGATAAAATCCGGTTGACATTATATATAATATGAGATGAAGTGTAAATTTGGCACAAATGTAATTAATTATGTGGATTTTAATCTAATCGAGATAAGGTCTTAATTTGTTCCAAACATTTTTATCTAATAATAGAATTCTATCTAAATCTTGAAAAGTACTCACTTCAGGATGTTGTTTCCGATAGGTTAAGAATATTTTTGCTTGGCTGTAAGGTAAATAAGGATGCCTGAATTCTTTCCATTCGGTTTTTTGCAAAGACAATTTTCGATATACTCCTTGGCCAATGTGCAAATTTTTGGAATGACTATTCACCCAAAGTGAATCTAGGCCATACACCTCTTTTAATTGTTGCACACTGTAAAAACCACCCAATTTTTCCCGATAGGCCATGATGCGTTTCGCAAAACCAGGTCCTATTCCGGGAAGCGAAATCCACAAAAGGGAGTCGGCGGAATTGATATCAAAGTTTTTGATGGGAAGCTGAGCCGATTTGGAGAATGTTTTTTGAGAGCGAAATGTAGGAAAAGCTTGTCCAGTAAATTGATATTTTGGCTTGGAGTAGTTGTTTGACTTGAATTTACGAGCGTATTGATGCTCATAGACTTGTTTTTTTAGCTTGAGCGAATCAAGCTTCGCCTCATAATATTGGGGCTTAAACAACAATTTCATTTCTTTTTCACTTTGAAAAGCGAGGAATTGTTGGATGCCGAAAGCAAAAAATAGGAGAAGGAATAAAAATGAAAAGCCCTTGATTTCCGATTGTGTTAATCCGAAAATGAAGCGTAGATAGTAGTGGATTTTGGAGCGCATGAATTTAGGTAATAGGTAGTAGGTAATAGGTAAAAGGTAATAGTTAAGAGGTAATAATTCGAATTAAGGGTTAAAACCTTGAAAAAACTGGAACACGCCAAAAATCACCTTTGCTTTCCCTAATTCATTACAACAATGCAATTTTTTGGTTCTTTTTTTTATTTGGCATTTCTTTTTTTGAAAAAAAAGAAACAAAAAAACTTTTTTCTTTAGCTTAATCCAAGACGAATCAGTCAGCTGGAGCTGACTGACCGATTTTCACTCCGCTATCGGCTATTTTCTTTGACCCTGTCGCACATGGCCCATGCGCATTGTCAAAGCTCCGCCTTGCCGCTTCGTTCAAATCTTTCGTTAGGATTAAGCGTTGGCCATAAATGAATTTTTTAACGAATGATCCCAATGTTTTTTAACCCTTAATTCGCATTAACTAGGTATAAGTTAATAGCTAAGAGGTATAAGACTGGGCATAGTTTTTCTCTTTCCCTGTTTTCTCTCTTCTCATTTCCGATTTAATAATAATTTTTGAACAATCCTTTGCACATCCAAAAATTATCAGTAATTTTGCAGGCTATTTTAGGATTGAACTCTTTGAGTAAATCCGTGAAATGATTCTGAAACACCTTTTCTTTATCGTAGGGAAAATGCAAAGGGAAATCATTTCTTATCATCTACGAGGCATTCAGCTTAATTGACTCGACTAAATAGTTGAGGATTTTTGCCCATTTGGGTCATTTTTCACATTAATTAAAACGTAAAAAAGCCTTGAGTAACATCACAGCCACCGGGAGACACAGTTTTGCGAAAACGCAGAGTGTGATCAAATATCCAGATTTTCTG
>JBILRJ010000215.1:0-5408 GCA_044372695.1 Spirosomataceae bacterium | reverse complement strand
TCCCTGGTTGCCACAAAATGGTCGACAAATTCAGCTCCAAATAATTCTTTTGCTACTGCAGATTCCTTCATGGCCTGTGTAGCACTTTGTAGGTTGCTAGGTAATTTACCATGACTTAGATCCGCATAGCCATTTCCAACACTGGCATCTTGTAATTTCAATTGATGCTTAATGCCATATAATCCACTGGCCAAACAAGCGGCCATTGCTAAATAAGGATTTACGTCAGAACCAACCACTCGTGTTTCTAAACGACTTGCTTTTTTGCTTCCCGGTAGCGCTCTTAAAGCCACTGTCCGATTATCCACCGCCCATGTCAGTGTAGTAGGTGCCCAAGCTCCTTCCACCAAACGCTTGAAAGAATTAACAGTTGGGGCAAGCATGGGTAAAATATGTGGCAAGCAATGCAATTGACCTGCCATGTATTGTTTAAATGTTTCACTCATTCCTTGAGGATCATTCGCGTCATGAAACAAATTATTTTCAACATTCTTATCCCAAAGACTTTGATGAACGTGTCCACTACATCCCGGTAAATTCTCGTCCCATTTAGCCATAAAAGTGGCCATAATTCCGTGCTTGTAGGCTATTTCTTTGACCGACGACTTAAATAAAACGGCCCGATCGGCAGCTTCTAAAATACTCGAATAGGTAATCGCTGCTTCATACACTCCGGGTCCAGTTTCTGTATGTAAACCTTCAATCGGAATTTTAAAATCGGCTAATTGACTAAACAAGGCTTGAAAAAAGTCATTTCTCAAGGTACTTCGCAAAATGGAATACCCAAACATACCTGGACTCAAAGACTTTAATCCATGGAAGTTTTTATCATGTACTGATTGAGGTGTTTCTTCAAAATTAAACCATTCAAATTCTTGACTGAAAAACGGCTGAAAACCTGCGATTTCGGCTTGTGAAATTACATTTTTCAATAAATTTCGCGGACAAATTTGCGCGGAATTTTCTTTAGAATCGATTAATTCACAAAGGAAAAAAGGTACATCATTTTCCCAAGGAATGGAGCGAAAAGTCGATAAATCAATTCTAACAGGAGCATCGGGATAACCTGAATGCCAACCTGTATAGGTGGAATTATCGTAGGCTACATCGGCCATGTCCCACCCAAAAACCACGTTACAAAAACCTAAATCAGATTGCACAGCGGATAAAAATTTATCTGTGCTCACATATTTACCTCTGAGTACCCCATCTATATCTGTCATGGCTAACTTAACCCTTTTACCAGGGTGCGAAGCAACAAAGCTCAGTATTTCATTCTCAGTCATGATTTTTAGATTTTTGAAAGAACAATTTAAAAAGAAGAAAACAAATAATGTGAATGGACAGGTAAATAAAAAACAAGTTAAGGTTATTCATGGCAATCAAAACCAAGGAAACACCCGCAATGACCAAGGCCAAAATCGGAGTAAATGGGTAACCTGGTGTTTTGAATGGCCTTTTGAGATTAGGTTCCGACCGCCTCAATTTTAAAATAGAAAGCATGGCGAATAGATAGAGCGTAAGGGCTCCCATGACCGAAATGGTAATTATATCGGCGGTTTTGTTGGTAAATAAAGCTATGATTCCTAAAAACATATTGAACAAAAGGGCATTGGCTGGCGTTTGAAATTTTGCATGAATCTTACCGAGAAATGAAGGCGCAAAACCCGCTTTTCCAAATTCGAAAGAAGAACGTCCAGAAGCCAAAATCAATCCATGAAAAGAGGCAACCAATCCAAATAAACCAACGGTCAATAATAAATGAAAAAGGAGGCTATTGGTTCCCACAATTTGACCCATGGCTAAAGGTAAAGGCGAATCAGATGTTTCTCCATCCATTCCATTTTTAAAAACCACACTCTCCCATCCTCCTACACCAATGGAAGCGATAAAAACCAAGACGCAAAGAATGACCAAAGTAATCAAAGCCGAACGAAAGCCAGCTTGTATGTCCTTTTGAGGGTTTTGAGCCTCCTCGGCCACATTGGCTAAACCTTCAATCCCAAGAAAAAACCAAATGGCAAAGGGTAAAGCGGCAAAAACACCAGACCAGCCCATTGGAAAGCTATTGCGACTTAAATTGGCCCATTGAAAACTGGGCAAAGTAACTCCCGCAAAAATCAGTATTTCCGCCACCGCGATGATGGTAATGATTAACTCAAAAGTCGCCGCTGCTTTAACGCCATACATGTTTAAAGCGGTAAATAACACATAGGCAGTGATGGCGATGACTAATATGGGAATGTCTGGAAAAAACAAATTAAAATAAGCACCTATCCCATAAGCAATAGCAGGTGGCGCAAAAACAAATTCAATTATTTGGGCAATCCCCGCCACAAATCCAAAAGAATCCCCAAAAGCCCTTTGGGTGTAATCAAATACCCCACCGGCTTTCGGAATCGAGCAGGCTAATTCTGCATAGGAAAGAGTGAAACATGCGTATAAAACGATGATAATGGCTGTTGCAATGGCCAAGCCCAAGGTTCCGCCTTCCTTTAAACCTAAATTCCAGCCAAAATACATCCCTGAAATAACGTATCCTACACCCAAACCCCAAAGCATGAGGGGACTTAATACTTTTTTTAATTGCTCTGCCATTAATTGTCTATTTGCCTAACATTGGAAACAATCTTTTGATATCTTCCATGGTAGCGGGTGAACCATATTCACAGATTTCAAAGGCCTCCGCATACTTAATTTGGTCTGCCTTTTCCTTGCCATACCATTTTTCTAAAGCTTTTCTAACTTCTGGATTTGGCTTTTGAACACGTTTATTCAATAAATACTCTTTATGTTTCGCTGGATCTGAAGGCACCTCTTCTTCGTAATTGCCAATCCAAGGCAACCACTCATAAAATTGCGACTGGTGGGCATCCAATCCTGCTAGTTTCTTGTCAATCACTTGTGTGATATCTACAGCAATATCCGCTTGAAAAGGATTAGGCTTTTTGAA
This sequence comes from Spirosomataceae bacterium, assembly GCA_044372695.1. GTDB lineage: Bacteria > Bacteroidota > Bacteroidia > Cytophagales > Spirosomataceae > Aquirufa. The sequence continues at coordinate 2,455 of JBILRJ010000215.1, read as the reverse complement.
ATGATCTTGAAAATAAAGAAATACGGGGTTTTTACGCAAAGGTTCTACATCTGGCGCCACATTGGGAACTCCCACCATAAAGGCGGCATCCTGAACCAAAATACCGGTATATCGATGATCCGGGTGGTAATCATTGCTTCTGGGAGCTATGACTACGTCTGCTTTCCATTGGCGAATTTTCCGAATTATTTCTAGTCGAATGGCTAAGGTAGGCAACAACTCGCCATCGTGGTTATCTAGAACATCATAACTGACTCCCAAACGTTTGGCCACTTCCTGGGTCTCAGCGATTCTTCTTTTGGCTAACATTCCACCACCTTGCGATTGATGACCCGCATCACCGTTCGTAACAGATAGAAATTTGACGTGATGTCCCATCGAAACGAACAACGCAGCAGTTCCACCAGCTTTGATGTCGCAATCATCTGGATGAGCTCCAATCATAATGATTTGCAAAGGCCTATTTTGGCCATAAAGTGCGATTCCTACACAGGAAAGCAAACAAGCAAGGAGAAATTTTTTCATCTTTTTAGTTATTAAATAATGGAGGATGTTTTTCGTCAAAGGGTGTCAATTGTTGGTAATATTTCGCAAAAGCCAAGATAGTCGCTTCATCAAATAAATTCCCTAAAAAGCTGATACTGGTAGGGGTATGATTAACGCCCGTAAATCCTGATGGCACAGAAACAACAGGATGCCCCGTCAAATTGGTAATTGGGAGTTGAGTGGATCTACTAGGTGCAATAACCACATCGAATTGTTGAAAAAATGCATCCACTTGTTTCATCAAAAGATAACGATGACGCTGTGCATTGATGTAATCTACTGCAGGAATGAATCTGGCAGTTCTGAATTGATTCGGCCAATCATTTTTCCCTTGCCGAGTTAATTCATCATCTATGTTGAAACGAGTTAGTTCATCAAATTGTGCAGCACATTCCGCTCCGATGATCAAATCCATGATATTAAACGAATAGGCTGATTCAGGGAATTCCACTGGAATTAAATTGACTCCTGATTTTTTCAATGCTTCTAAGACTTTCCAATCATTGGAAGTACTATCTTTTATTTGGTCAAAATAATTTTTCGCATAGGCTACTTTTAGTTTCTTAATGTTCAAATGGGCATCAAAATTAAAGGGCGCATCAATCGCACTTTGATCTATACCGTCTGCACCACGAATGGCATTCAAGACGATGGCGGCATCCTCAGCAGAACGACAAATAGGCCCCACTTTGTCCAAACTGTAACTCAAAGCCATTCCTCCAGTACGACTCACTCGGCCAAAAGTGGGCCTCAAGCCTGTAGCCCCGCAAACCGTTGACGGAGATACAATACTGCCATAAGTTTCTGTTCCAATCGCAAAAGGCACCAATCCTGCCACCGTTGCTGAGGCAGATCCGGCAGAAGAACCTGAGGATCCAGCACGTAAATTCCAAGGATTTTTGGTTCGCCCACCATACCAATAATCGCCCATGGCCAAGGCCCCTAAAGTAAATTTGGCAATCAATACAGCGCCTGCTTTTTGCATTTTTTGATACACAAAAGCATCTTCTTGTATGACTTGGTTTTGGTAAGGAGCAGCTCCCCAAGTCGTTTTGGTATTTTTGACAGCAAATAAATCTTTTAGTCCGTAAGGAATTCCATGCAACAAGCCATGATAAATCCCTTTAGATAAATCGGAATCAGCTTTTTTAGCTTGCACAAGGGCGATGTCTTCTGTCAGTGAAATCACACATTGCAAAGTATCTCCATATTTTTTAATCCGATCGATAAAAAAATGAGTCAACTCCACAGAAGAAATTTTTCTGGATTTAATCAGCGAGGCTAATTGCGAAATGGAATAAAATGCCAAATCACTTTTCTTCTTAGGCAAGGAGATGGATGGATAAGAGGACCAAACCATTTTTCGTTGAGGGCTCAAGGCTTTGGATCCTGGTACAACAGGATTTTGCCACATGCTTAAAGGAACATGATTCGGCAATTTTTGGGTATGCAAAGCCTGTATGACAGATAAATTGTCTTGCACATCCGAAAGTAGGGTATCCAATTCATTTTGACTCATTTGGAGATCAAAAATTGCGCTTGCTCCTTGTAAATCTTGCGTGGTGATTTTTTTTTGTTGACCAAACAAACTTGTTGAAACAAGAAGAAAAAAAAGAATGGAAAAAGTTTTTTTCATTGAGGTGTTAAGTTAACAATCAGTTAAAACTCATTTCATTGATTTTTTCAGTAGGGTTCATCATGTAAGTCAACAAAGTCCCATCGTTTAATAATTCACACACCCGAAATCCACGGTAATCAGTTCCCCAATTTCCTCCAATATGTGCATCGAATAAAAAAGGAATTTTTTCAAACATCTTCACCCCATCTTGATCATGTTCATGACCGTGAAAAACAGCTTTGATGTTTGGATAATTACTGATTAAGTCAAAAAATGGCTTATTTTGAATGG
>JBILRJ010000214.1:0-5417 GCA_044372695.1 Spirosomataceae bacterium | reverse complement strand
ATCGCAATGATTATTCTGATTTTACCTTTAAGGCTGGTTTAGCCTACCGCCATGCTCTGAAAAGAGATTTATACTTGAATATTGGAGCCACAGTCGATTTGAATTCCAGCATGAATGCCACCCAAATAAAGCGATTTGCAATTTTAGATTATACGGGAAATGTAACTATCAATGCAGACACATTAAGCCAAAAAACGTCTTTTGTGCAAAATTTACCTGTTTCCAGAAAATTTGGAATTAGTTTAGAAAAAATTGCTAGGTGGATGGTCGGGATCGATTTTATTTCGACAGATTGGACGAAGGTGGATAATAATATTGGACAAGCTCGCCCATTGCCGGTTAGTAATAAATGGATCATTGGAGGAGAATATACCCCTGATTTTGAATCTGTTTCAAGTTATTTGAAGAGAACAACCTACCGTGCGGGTTTCAGTTATCAAACTACACCTTATGCCATATCAGCCACAACTCCATATGCGGTTGATATGAACTTTAGCGTTGGTGCGGCTTTACCGCTAAGGAATTTGTCTTATTTAAACATCTCCTATCAGTTTGGAAAACGTGGTAGCTTGAGTAGCAATAATTTGGAAGAGCAATATCACCGAATTACTTTGGGACTTACTTTAAGTGATTTGTGGTTTACCAAGCAAAAAGTTAATTAATGTTTTCGATGAGCAATTTTAAAATTCTCATTCTTTTTCTTTTTACATTGATTAGTTCCCTATTTTTTTCTTGTCAAGAAGAAAAAGTAAGTAAAAAACTTATTTACAAAGGCCCCAAGTCAGAATTGACAGGGATAGACATGATTTTTTCTGATTCGGCCAAGTCGGTTGTTCGTATGGTTACGGAAACTCAAATAACCACTGTTGTAGAAGATCGAATTTATCCCAAAGAAACGAAACTTTGGTTTTATGATAAATTGGGAAATGTAACCACTCAAATTCGAGGAGATTCTGCTCACTTTTTTCGGCAGAAAAATCAATATCGTTTAATGGGTCATGTCAAAATTGTTAATATCCTTAAAAATGAAATTTTAACAACAGATGAATTCACTTGGATTCCAGATGAGAAACGAATTTTCACCGAAAAACCGGTTCAAATTAAAACACCTACAGAAGTTTTCAATGGCATTGGCTTAGATGCTGCCCAAGATTTCTCCACTTATTCTTTGCGAAAAGTCACTAATTCCATGTTGAATGTGGAAAGTCTCCCACAGTAAAAGGGACAAAGGAATTGGCGTTTGATTCAGTTTAGCCATTGAGCAAACCCAACAAAAATGCATATTCTTTCGCAATATCCTTGAATCGTTTAAATCTACCAGAAGCACCTCCATGGCCTGCCTTCATGTCGCAATCCAACAGAAGCACATGATTATCTGTTTTTAATTTTCTCAATTTAGCTACCCATTTGGTAGGCTCCCAATACTGAACTTGAGAATCATGTAATCCTGTTGTCACCAACAGATGAGGGTATTCTTTGGCTTCTACGTTGTCATATGGTGAATACGACTTCATATATTCATAAGCTTCTTGATTTTTTGGATTTCCCCATTCTTCCCATTCACCTGTAGTTAAAGGAATCGACTCATCTAGCATGGTTGTGACCACATCGACGAAGGGAACTGCCGCAATCACGCCTTTGTAAAGCTCAGGTGCCATGTTGCAAATTCCACCCATCAACATACCTCCCGCTGATCCTCCTTGGGCAAATAAAGCATCTTTTGCCACGTAATGATGTTCGATTAAAAATTTTGAACAATCGATGAAATCATAAAACGTGTTTTTCTTTTTCATCATTTTTCCATCCTCGTACCAAAATCTTCCCATTTCTTGTCCGCCCCGAACATGCGCAATGGCAAAACTAAATCCCCGGTCTAACAAAGATAAGCGACTACTTGAAAAATAAGGGTCAATGCTGTGGCCATATGAGCCATAAGCATATAACAACAAGGGATTTTTCCCATCGGGTTTACTCGATTTTTTGTAAACCAATGAAATGGGAATTCGGGTATTATCCCTAGAAATAGCCCACAAACGTTCACTTTGGTAATTCTTTTTATCAAAATCACCTTGCACAACTTCTTCTTTTAATAAAGTACTTTTTTTCAAATCAACATCGTAATCAAACACTGAGTTGGGACTAGTTAAACTGGTGTAGTTATACCTGATTTGTTTGTTTTTGAAGTATGCATTTTGTCCAAGGCTAACTTGATAGACAGTTTCAGGCATTTGTATGAATTCGGAATGAACGGTTGATTCATTTGATAAGATCCGAATTCGATTAAGTCCTTGATATTTTTCCTCCAAAGCAATGAAACTCTCAAAAACATCGAAATCTTCAATCAATACATCTGGGTCGTGTGAAAGCAAAGGTTTCCAATTCTTTAGTCCCCAATTTTGGGTTTCTAGACAATGCATCAATTGGAAATTAGAGGCTTCATTTGCATTGCACCTAACAATGAAACGGTCGTTTTGATGTTCAATGAAATATTCCAATCCATTGATTCTTGGCTGAAAAACCCTTGGTTCATCTAAAGGTTTATCTGCTTCAATAATTCGATATTCTGAAGCAATTCCTTGTTGGCTAGAAAGATTAAAAATGTATTTTTTTGATTTGGAACGATATAAACCCATGTAAAACTGTGGATCAGTTTCCACGTAAATGAGTTGATCTTGTTCCACTTTTTCACCTATTTTATGTCGGTAAACTTGAGAGGCCAACAAGGTTTGTGCGTCTCTTTTCAAATAGAAAAAATATGCACCATCAGCTGACCAGGCATAACTACCTCCTTCAGTATCTTCAATTTTGTCTGCTAAATATTCACCCGTTTTCAAATTTTTAAATTCCACTAGATAATTTCTGCGACTAATATCATCGCTTGCGATGGCCAAGATCTGATCATCATCACTTAAAACAAGACCACCAATGTGAAAGTAATCTTTTCCTTGGGCTAGGGCATTCCCATCCACCAATATTTCTTCAAGCGATGTTAAGTTATTTTGCTTTCGGCAATAAATAGGGTATTCTCCTCCTTGGATGTATTTTTGGTAATACCAATCTCTGCCATTGAAATATGGGACCGACGAATCATCCTCTTTAATTCTATTTTTCATTTCTGAAAATAAGGTATCTTGAAGTTCTTTGACCGGTGCCAATACTTGTTCTGTATAAGAATTTTCAGCGTTCAAATAATCAATTACCTCTGGGTCATCCGGCTTATTTAACCAATAATAAGGGTCAATTCTTACATCATGATGAATTTCCAATAATTGATCTTTTTCTTTAGCGATGGGAGGATTAGGGAGGCTTTGTATCATGTTGCAATTTAAGAAGGAAAATTGTTTATCCTGATTTTTGAACTTTTATCCGGTAAAAATCATTTTGGTAAAAAATGCAAAAGTGATGGGTTGAAATAACTACATTTGCATGTTAAAATTTTAAAATTTAAAACAATGAACAAAAAACTTTGGATTGTATTGGGTGTTATTGCTTTGGTAATTTTCTGGGGCATAGGTGCAAGAAACGGTATGGCAACGAGTGACCAAGAAGTTAAAGCGTCTTGGGCAAATGTACAAAGTGCTTACCAACGTCGTGCGGATTTAATTCCGAATTTAGTTAAGACGGTGCAAGGAGTTGCGAATTTTGAAAAATCAACTTTAACAGCAGTCATTGAAGCACGTGCTAGTGCGACACAGATGAAATTAGACGCAAAGGATTTAAGTCCTGAAAATATCAGCAAGTACCAAGCTGCACAATCATCTTTGGGAGGTGCATTGGGTCGTTTAATGGTTGTTGCAGAGAATTATCCACAATTGAAAGCAACGGAAAGTTTTTCTGAATTACAAGCTCAATTAGAAGGAACAGAGAATAGAATCAAGGAAGAAAGAGATGTGTTCAATAATGCGGTTAAAAATTATAATTCCAACATTGTAACCTTTCCAAATAATTTAATTGCTTCATTTTCAGAATTTGCTGAAAAAGGTTTTTTCCAAGCTGAAACGGGTTCAGAAAAAGCTCCAGAAGTTAATTTTGATGAGAAAAAATAATGCATTTAAGTAAAGAGGAGCAATCTGAAGTTTTATTAGCCATCCAAGAGGCTGAAATGAAAACCTCCGGAGAAATTCGGGTGCATGTGGAAAGTCATTGTCCAGGGCACCCGATGGACCGGGCCAAGGAGCTATTTTTTCAATTAAGCATGGATCAAACGGATTTGCAAAATGGAATTTTAATCTATTTGGCCATAAAGGATAGAAAATATGCTATCATCGGGGATAAAGGTATTGATGCTAAAGTTCCCTTGGAATTTTGGGATACCATTCGTGATGAAATGCGTCCTATTTTGGCGAAAAATGAATTTTCAAAAGCCTTGGCCTTGGGAGTTCATCAGGTAGGAGAGGCTTTGATTGCTAGTTTTCCTTTTCAAAAAGGAGATATCAATGAACTAAGTAATGAGATATCTTTTGGCGCTTAAATCGATGAAAAAAATACAAATCCTATTTCTAGGTTTATTTCTGTTAGTCTCATTGGGTTCAGTTGCTCAATCAGAAATTCCTGCCAAGCCAGACGCTTATGTGTTGGATCTTTCTTCCAAATTGAGTGCTACAGAAAAGACTACTTTGGAGCAAAAATTGCGTGGCTATGCAGATAGTACTTCCACGCAATTTGCCATTGTCATTGTTCCTAGCACAGAAGGAAGAGATCCTTACGATTATGCCATGGAGATTGCACAAACTTGGGGCGTTGGACAAAAAGAAAAAAATAATGGTGTGGTGATTTTGATTGCTGCTTCAGATCGTAAAATACGTATTGTAACGGGTAGAGGAATCGAGGATGTTTTGCCTGATGCGATTTGCAAAAGAATCATCAATAAAATATTAAAACCTGCTTTGAAACAAGACCAATATTTTGTGGGCTTGGATCTTGCTACCACTGAAATGATGCAAAGAGCCAGTGGTAGTTTTGTTAATGATGACCCTTTGGGATCTGAATCTACAGGAATCCCTCCAGTTCTGATTTTCTTTTTGATTTTTGTGATTTTTTCCATCATCAATGGATTCAGAAATAGAGGTGGTGGTGGAAGAGGCGGCCCTGGTAGTCGAGGCGGTGGAATGTTTTTTCCTCCAATATTCTTAGGAGGTGGAGGTTCAGGAGGCGGTTCGTTTGGTGGAGGCGGAGGAAGCTCATTTGGTGGTTTTGGCGGAGGTAGTTTTGGTGGTGGTGGTGCAGGCGGCGATTTTTAAACATCATTAATTCAAATTTATTTTGGAAGGGATTATTCAACAAAATTTAGTGGAAGCTCAAAAAGTATTAAGCGACTTTTTAGCTAATCCTATTCAGATTCAACGAATTGAATCTGCCGCCAATTGCATGGTAGAGGCCTTGAAATCAGGCAACAAAATTCTTTCTTGTGGTAATGG
>JBILRJ010000024.1:0-19721 GCA_044372695.1 Spirosomataceae bacterium | reverse complement strand
AATTCATTTTTTGCTGAATAGGGCCAAAATGCTTTTTAGCAAAATCGTCAAAATGTTTTTCCATCAAATGCAATGCAAGACGATTGTAGTTTTGATCCAAATCTCTTCTTTGTAATTGCAAAATCAAGCATTCTTGTAAATCTCTAGCTCCGATTCCAGCAGGATCCAAATTTTGAACCATTTTTAACACTGATTCAACTTCTTGGTAATCGGTGACAAATCCTTGTGTGAAGGCTAAATCATTGACAATGCTTTCAATGTTTCTACGTAGGTAACCATCATCTTCCAAAGATCCAATCAATTGTTGTGCAATCAATTCTTCTCGCTCGGTTTTCACAATGAAACCAATTTGCATCAATAAATATTCTTCCGCACTTGGCACGGTGGCCATGGGCCTTTCTTTACTTTCTTCATTGGGGTCGTAGGAATCGCCTGCCATTTTGTACCCAGCATAATCATCTTGTAAATAATCGCCAATTTCTAATTCCTCTCTTTCTAAATCGTCAACTGTCTCTCTTTCGCTATTTTCTGATTCATCAAAATTCTCACTTTCATAACCCTCTTCTAAGGCAGGATTATCCTCTAATTCTTCCTCAATTCGTGCTGCAAGTTCGGCCGTGGGGATCTGCAACAATTTCACGAATTGAATTTGTTGCGGAGATAATCGCTGCTGCTGAGAAATTTTTATGGATAATCCACTTTTCATATTTGAATAATTATGAGTTATGAAATAGAGGGAAGAGAGAAAATGGGAAGAGAGAAGAGAGAAGAGAGAAGAGAGAAGAGAGAAAACGGGAATAGACTCTACCTTTTACCTCTTACCTCTTACCTTTTACCTCTTACCTTTTACCTTTTACCTCTTACCTTTTACCTCTTACCTTTTACCTATTACATCATACCTCATACATCAACATCGCTTTTTCTACTTTTTCAAAACCAAATCTCGACCACGCTAGGTCTTTTTGGGCTTGAATTTGTGCTAAACCAAGGTTGCCAATGCTGCCCAAATGACTATGGTTCAAGGTTCTATTTGATCCATCAAAGTCGCCATCCTGAATCATTTTGCCAACTTTTTGGTAAGCTTCTCTGAATGGCATTCCTTTGACAACTAAATCATTCACGGCCTCGACACTGAACAATAAATCATATTTAGGGTCATTGAGTAAGTCTTTTTTAACTTTCATGTGGTTTACCATGTAAAGTGTTATGTCTAGAGCTACTTTAATTTCGTCAATCGCAGGCATCAAAAGCTCTTTGGTCAATTGAAATTCTCGGTGATACCCGGATGGCAAATTGCTCATTAAGAGTTGTAATTGATTCGGTAAAGCCTTTAGTTTATTAGTTTTACCTCTCAGCAATTCTGCTACATCTGGATTTTTCTTATGCGGCATGATTGAACTTCCTGTGGTAAGTGATTCAGGTAATTCAATGAATCCAAAATTTTGTGAATTATACAAACATACGTCCATGGCCAATCTACTTAAAGTAGTAGCAATTTGGGCTATGGCGTTTAATACAAATAATTCGGTCTTGCCTCTTGATAATTGTGCATTAACAACATTCACGTGCGGTGCTTCAAAGCCCAATAAATCGGTCGTCAGTTGGCGGTCTAATGGAAATGAAGATCCGTAACCCGCGCCTGAACCTAATGGGTTTTTGTTGGCTAAACGGAAAGCTGCCTCGAGCATTTCCATGTCTTCAACCAATGATTCTGCATATGCTCCAAACCAAAGTCCGAAAGAGGAAGGCATGGCAATCTGAAAATGGGTATAACCGGGTAATAAATCGTCTTTGTGCGATTCGCTTTTTAGCAACAATTGATCAAAAAGACGTTCTGTTGCGTGGGCAATTTCCTGGATTTCTGCTCGCATGAACAATTTCAAATCCACCAATACTTGATCATTTCTGGATCTTCCGGCATGTATTTTCTTGCCTACATCTCCAAGTTTTTGTGTTAACATCCATTCGATTTGCGAATGAACATCTTCCATACCTTCTTCTATGAGGAATTCTCCTGAATCAATTTTCGCTAAAATGATTTTTAATTCAGCTAGCAATGGATTCAACTCATCTTTTGGGAGTAGGCCCACTTTTTCCAACATCGTAATATGGGCCATGGAGCCAATAGCATCGTATCGAGCTAATTTTAGATCATAAATCGGATCGTTTCCAATCGTGAATTGATCAATTTTAGCATCACTTGTTTGGTTTTCTTTTTGCCAAATTTTTGCCACTTTATTTCGAATTTAATGGGTAAAACTTTTTGGTTTCAATTAGTAATTTTTGGTAGGTCTGAATACCTTGTTTCAGTTCTTCCAAGTAAATAAATTCATTTGCGGTATGTGATCTTCCTGAATGACCTGGTCCAATTTTTACAGAAGGGCATTTCAAGAGCGATTGGTCAGATAGGGTAGGAGAACCAAAACATTCAATTCCCATTTCTTTTGCCGCTAATACGACAGGATGAGTTTCCACCATTTTACTCGAACTAAGTCTTAAAGAGCGAGGTGTTAATTCCGAATTGACCAAAGATTGTAATTCCTCAACCACTTCCTCCAAAGTATAACAATCATTAACCCGGCAATCGATGGTGAAATGACAGACATCCGGCACTACATTATGCTGTTTTCCAGCTTCAATTAGCGTCACTGTCGTTTTTACAGGTCCGAGCGTATTAGAAACCTTCGAGAAGGTATGATTTTTGATTGTAAGAATATCTTCAATTGCTAAATAAATCGCATTCACCCCTTCATTTCTAGCTGCATGTCCTGCTTTTCCAAACGATTTTGCATCAATTACAACTAATCCTTTTTCAGCTATGGCCAACTGGCAATCGGTAGGTTCACCCACAATTGCCCAGTCGATTTTAGGAAAATTTTCGGCTTGTAATAATGCTTCAATACCATTTTTACCTGAAATTTCTTCTTCCGCTGTTGCTGCTAGTACAAGATTGAATGGTAAATCGCTGGAATCATAAAAAGCACAAAAAGTACTGATTAAACAAACTAAACTAGCTCCTGCGTCATTTGAACCCAAGCCAATTAACTTATCGTCTTTAAATGTAGCTTCAAAGGGATTTTCTGTCCAAGAAGCGTTGGGTTTTACCGTATCGTGATGCGAATTTAAAAGAACGGTAGGCTTTTGGGCATCAAAATGTTTGTTCACAGCCCAAATATTGTTCATCAAGCCATGAAAAGGAATGTTTTTGTTCTCGAAAAAAGCTTGCAAGATCTGGCAGGTTCCTTCTTCTTCACGACTAAAAGAGGGACATGCTATTAATTGGCTTAATAGTGTTTTCGCTTCTAGAAATTGATTTTCGCTATACATTATGCTTTGATGCTGGTTCCTTTGGAAGGAGAGGTTAAATTCTTGGCATGTGTAATCTGTACTTCATGAACACCTTGAGAAATTGCTTTTAAGGCATTTTCTAATTTTGGGATCATGCCGGCAGAAATAATTCCTTTAGTTTTTAACTCCTCAAATGACCTTTGATCGATGTTTGTAATAACAGATGTTTCGTTTTCAGGGTCCAATAATACACCCTGTTTTTCGAAGCAATAGATCAAATGTACTTGATAATATTCACTCAAAGCAATGGCCAATGCCTGCGCCATGGTATCCGCATTGGTATTGAGCAACTGTCCACTCAAATCAGCTGTAATCGGAGCAAAAATAGGATGATATCCCATGGAAAGAAATTGTTTTATGGCCGCTCCATCGACTTTTTCTATGTCGCCAACAAAACCATAATCAATAGGAGTCGCATTTCGTTTTTTACTAATGATCAAACGGCCGTCTGGACCCGAAAGTCCCAAAGCATTTAATCCCAAACCTTGCAATTTGGCTACAATCGACTTATTGATCCAGCCCGCATATACCATGCTCACAATTCTTAAACTAGCCTCATCTGTTACCCGGCGTCCTTCAATCATTTGAGTTTGAATTCCCATTTCTTTGGCCATTTCTGTGGCAATTTTTCCACCTCCATGAATCAAGATTGTATTGCCCTCTAATTTCGCAAAATCAGTTAAAAATTCGGCTAATTGATGGGGATGATCAATGATATTGCCACCAATTTTAATGATTCTTAGAACAGGTTTCTCGTTTTTCATGGTTAAAATAAATAGGGGCTTTCTTGTCTCATCTGAGACAGTAGTATTTCTTTTAATACAGTTTGTGCTGCCCAAACCCGATTTCCTGCTTGCTGAACAACAATGGAATGTTTAGAATCTAAAACAGCATCCTCCACGACCACATTCCTTCTAACCGGCAAGCAATGCATAAATTTGGCATCATTGGTCAATTTCATTTTTTCCATGGACACCATCCAGGCAGGGTCTGAATTCAAAATTTGTCCATATTCTTCATAAGAAGACCAATTTTTGGCATAGATAAAATCTGCACCTTCAAATGCTTCCTTCGGGTCATAACAAATCTTTGCATTCCCTGAGAATTCAGGGGCTAATTCATAGCCTTTTGGGTGAGCAATGGTAAAATCAACATCTGCATGATTCATCCATTCTGCAAACGAATTTGGCACACATTGGGGTAGCGCCTTGACATGCGGAGCCCAGGTTAATACGACTTTGGGTCTATCAACCTTTTTATATTCTTGAATAGTGATTAAGTCCGTTAAGGATTGCAAGGGATGTCTGGTGGCAGATTCTAAACTGACAATCGGTCTACCAGTGTATTTAATGAACTGATTTAATACTTTTTCAGAATAATCTTCCTCTCTGTTCTGAAGTCCAGGAAAGCTTCTAACTCCCACAATATCACAATATTGGCCTATCACCGCTGCAGCTTCACTAATATGTTCAGCTTTATCACCGTTCATGATAACACCCTCATTCATTTCCAATTGCCAAGAATCGGCACCCACATTCATAACCATCACGTCCATGCCTAGATTTTGGGCGGCTTTTTGGGTAGAAAGACGTGTCCGCAAACTCGAATTGAAAAAAAGGAGTCCCATGGTTTTATGTTTTCCCATTTGACGGTCTGAGTTTGGCGATTTTTTCATCAAAAGAGCTTCTTTAACTAGTTTATCTAAGTTGTAAGCATCTTTTACTGAGGTAAAATTGTACATAAATATGAAAGCCGATGGGCTTGTTTACGTGATAATTCAGTAAAATTACCAAAAGTCTTAGGAATGGAAAGGTTTTTAGGGAAATAGTTTTTTGAGTTGAGTAATTCCTTAAAAACCGCTCAACTATAGTCAGGGAAGTATAAAGTACACTTCCTTTTCTCTTTTCTCTCTTATATCTTCTCTTTTCTCTCTTCTATCTTCTCTCTTCTTCTCTCTTCTGTATTTTTTTCTCCCAACAAATCAAAGGAATCATTTCATTAACAAAAATTTCGCGATTGCCTTTTTGTTCAAAACCGTTGTTTATGAGTACTTTTTGCGAACCTTGATTTTCAAGGGGAGTTTCAGCAGTAATAAATAGCAAGCCTTCGTCTTGGGAAGCCCATTGGATTAAGTTTTTAACAGCTTCTGTTGCAATGCCTAGATTTCGATATTTTTGGTCAATTACATAGCCTATTTCTGATTTTCCCTCATTATCTGGTAAACCGGATAGTCCAATTCCACCTACAGAGCAGGACTTTTCTTTCCAGATAATTTCCCAATTTGTGTACCATAAAAAATCTAGGGGGAATTGGTAGGTTTTTGGGATCCAAAAATTTTCTAAGGCTTGAAAAGTTTCTACTTCGTAAAACTTTTCGACTTCCCAGGAGTTACTAGTTAAGTTTAATGTTGTTTCTAATTTTTCACGACCTTGTTTTTTCCATATTTGGAGCATTGAATGATCCAATGGAATTAGTTCTAAACGAGGAGTTTTAATCGAAATCATATCAAAGCCAATAATTCGTGATGGATTGAACTACAAATTAGAGGTTTTGGTCGCAAAAAAAGAATTATATATTAGTTATGTGAGAATTTTGTTTCGGTTTTAAATTTCCACACAACCAAATTTATGGCCATTTATTACATTTCAAAAAAAATATGAAAAAATTATTTCTTTTACTATCAGTTCTTTCTTTTAATTTCTCCCTTTCTGCGCAGATTCCTGCTGGGTTTGGAATGGCACCTAAAAAAGAAACTGTAATCCCTGGGACAGCTCAAGCGAGTGCCAAGGGCTCCGCTAAAATTGTGGGGTATTTATTGGACTCCTTGGATAACAAGCCTGTAGATTTTGCTACGATTGCGTTAATAAACAAAACAACTAATCGTCCATTGGATGGAGCTCAAGCTGACCAAGTAGGTAAATTTGTTCTCAACAAGGTGGCTGTTGGTTCATACAAATTGGTGATTTCTTTCATCGGTTATGAAAGTAAAACCATTTTTGTTGACATCGCTTCTAAAAATGATGACCATGATTTGGGTGTCATTAAAATGCAACCGAGCGCGAAAATGCTTCAGGAGGTGACCGTTGAGGGTCAAAGAGCATTGATTGAAGAGCGTGTGGATCGTACGATTTACAATGCAGAGAAAGATCAAACTAACCGTGGAGGCGATGCAACCGATGTGTTGAAAAAGGTCCCTATGTTATCAGTGGATTTGGATGGAAATCCTTCTTTGAGAGGTAGTACAAACGTAAAGGTTTTGATTAATAACAAACCTTCTACCATCATGGCTTCAAGTATCACGGATGCCTTGAAACAAATTCCTGCTGACATGATTAAATCAGTCGAGGTGATTACTTCACCCTCTGCTAGATACGATGCAGAGGGTTCTGCAGGTATCATTAACATTGTTACCAAGAAAAATACTTTGCAAGGTTTAACGCTATCTTTTGATTCAAGCGTGGGTGCGCGAGGTTCCAACCTTTCTATGAATGGGAATTTTAGAAATAAGACCTGGGGAATGTCTTTGGGTGGATTTGGAAGATCTGAGTATAACGTAAATGGACGTTTTGAAAGTAATCAAAAAACCATTTCTAATGGGGTAGAGACAACCAATATACAAACTGCGGAATCACGCCGCCAAGGTTTGTTTGGTAATTATCAATTGGGTTTTGATTGGGACATCAATAAATTCAATTCCATCACTTCCAATGTTCGTTTTGGAGTAAGAAATGGAAATAACTGGCAAGATGGACTTCAACAAATTAGAAACAATGTGTTGAGTAGTTTGCGTAATACTAATTCATTGGATCAATCGGCTAACGTTGATGTCAATGTGGATTATACCAGAACTTTTGCAAAAGCGCAAAAAGAATTTTCCATCTTGTCGATGTACAGCAGAAATAATCGCGCCAATGATTTCTACAATACCATTTTTAATCCAAGGTCTACGATGAGTGAAATCATCAACTCATTGAAAAATGAAAACTTATCTTACAATCAAGAAGCGACTTTCCAATTGGATTACCAAACACCCATCAATAAAATGTCCATGATTGAATTTGGAGCGAAAATCATTGGTAGAGACGTGAGTTCAGATTACCAGTCGTTTCAGGCGGGTTCAGATAGAATCTATCAAAAGGTTAACTCAGCAACGTTACCAAGTAATGTGTTTGATTACAAGCAAAACATTTTTGGCGCATATGGTTCTTACACCTTGACAACCAAAAATAAGTGGAGTGTGAAAATAGGTGGTCGTTTTGAGCAAACTGACATTACAGCCGATTTTAAAAATAAAGAAGCAAACCAGAATACCATCATTCCTCCTTATGCTACGTTTGTTCCCAGTGTAAACTTTTCGAAATCATTCAAATCTGGGACATGGCGTTTTAGTTACAACCGTAGATTGCAACGTCCGGGAATCGAGAATTTGAATCCAAACGTAAATGCAACTAATCCATTGAACATCTCAGTTGGAAATCCGAATTTGGCTCCAGAGTTCACCAACAATTATGAGGTGTCTTACAGTAAGTTTGTGAAACAAACTTATATATCATCATCTTTCTTTGTGAGAAATACTTCGGGTGCTATTAGTAGAGTACGTGAAGTAGTTGGTGACGTTATCAAAACGACTACACAAAATATTGGAAATGAGGATGCATACGGTGTGAACATCAATTTAAACATGAATTTATCTAACAAATTGATGATTGGTGGAGGTGCAGATATTTCTTACATGGTTTTAGCCAACAATAATCCAGATCCTTTATTGAGTGCTAAAAACGAGGGAATCCAAAATAACTTTCGAATTTTTGGTAATTACAACATGGGTAACGGATGGGGAGCACAAATCTTCTCTTTCTATCGAGTGAATCAAATTCAATTGCAAGGTTCACAGGGTGGATTTGGAATCTACAGTTTGAGTCTTAGAAAAGATTTCAAAAATAAAAAGGGAAGCATTGGTTTTGGTGCTGAAAATTTTGTCCATCCTAATGGAATTGTTATTCGTAATGAAACAAAAACTCCAACGTTGAATCAGTTTTCTGAGAATACCTTGCGAAACATGAACTTTAAGGTAAATTTCTCTTATCGCATTGGTAAAATGAGTTTTGGCCCAACTAAGAAAAAGAAGTCTGTATCTAATGATGATATGAAAGGCGGTGGAGATGCTACTCCTACGCCTACTGCACAACCAATGATGATGCCTGGAATGGGCGGAGGTCGTATGGGCGGCGGTGGCTTCGGTGGTGGAGGCGGTGGCCCAAGATAATATCATTCATAAATTTAAAAGAAGAGCCGAAAGGCTCTTTTTTTATGAATTATGAGGTATGAATTATGAATTATGAATTATGAATTGTGAGTATGTTGATTCATACCTCATAATTATTCATTTACCGCTAACCTTTCTATGCTTTATCTGTTAATACGAATTAAGGGTTAAAAAACATTGGAATCATTCGTTAAAAATTCATAACTCATAATTCATAATTCAATTAGATTCGTCTTGGATTAAGCAAAAGAAAAAAGTTTTTTTGTTTCTTTTTTTTCAAAAAAAGAAATGCCATGGAAAAAGAATTAGCCCATAAATTGCATTTCTGTCAAAGAAATAGGGAAATAGTAAATGTAAATTCGCTTTTAAACATAAGTTTAGAACTTAACCAATTACAATTTTAACTCTTAATTCGCATTGTTAGTTAAAGAATAGATTATCAATCTATTTATATTTTTTTCTAGTATCTTTCCTAAGGCTTTAAAAGTAAATAATTATTTACCTAATCACTATGAAATGTACAGAAGCTTTGCGAATTTTGCTTTCAGATGGGTGGATGACCATTTCTCAAAAAGGTTCACATATAAAATTATGCCACCCAATAAAAAATGGTTTCATCATCTTTCCCAATCATGGTAGTCAAGAATTAGGTAAGGGATTACAAAAGAAAATCTTTAAACAAGCTGGAATAAAATAATGAAACGTTTTAAAGGGAGTCTAACATTTATAGTAGAAATTACCAAAACGGGATATTCTGCCTATTCTGAGCATAATATTTTTTCTACTGGTAAAAATCTTTATGAGCTGAGTGCTAATTTACAGGAGGCTTCCAATTTATTTTACCAAGATCAAGGATATGAAGTTGAAATCGATCAAATTAAATTAAAATTTAACCTCAAGGATTTTTTTAAATCTTATCGAGTCATTAATGCACATTTTTTGGCAAAAAAAATTGGCCTTAATCCAACTTTATTATCTCAATATGTGAATGGCCAAAAAGAGCCATCGCCTAAACAATTTCAAAAGATCGTTTCTGGTTTACAATCCATCGGAAAGGAATTGATGGGTATTGAGTTGATGTAAGAGAAGAGAGATGCTTCGACAGGCTCAGCAACAGGGGAAGAGAGAAGAGAGAAAACGGGAAGAGAGAAAACCTCTTACCTTACCTATTACCTCGATTCCTATTTTTTCACCCTACTTTTTTCAGCATCTAAGCCGGTACTTCTTTGTCTTGCACCTTTTATCAAACTATTGCCAAATCGGTAAGCAAAATTGATCCTAAATATTCTTGTGTCATTTCTAGGACGGACAATTACATCCAAATCTGCATAATTAATAGTTACTTCTGGATTGCTGGTGTATAGGATATCCTGTGCATTTAAACGTATGGTTCCACGTGTATTTAAAATTGTTTTTTGAATACCTAGATTTAAGGAACCTCCTGCTCCAAATAAAAAGGCGCTTTCAAGACCACCCGAAAAGAAATTGCCACCAATCTCGAATTTAAAGTCCTTTGGTAAGGTAAAGGTATGATTGCTGGAAACATAGAACATATTTTTACTGGTATTGATGGGGTTGGTTTCAATTTTACCCTTCAATTCTGCCCGATTTATGTAAATATCCGTATTACTTGTCCACCAGTTTTTGATGGGAATGGGTAAGCTAAAACCCAAGCTATACGTTGCCCTTTGGGCTAAATTAGCTGTGGTTTGATAGGTGCGTCTTGTTTCCGAATCCTGCTTTAGTAATTGCGTTATGACTTGATCTGTTAAACTATATCCCAAGGTTGTTGAGATGCCTCCTTGATAGGTATGACTTAATTCCAAGGAATTAGTCAATTGTGGCATTAACATGGGATTCCCAACATTATAGGTGTAGTTGTCGATGTAAAAAACAAAAGGATTTAAATCCGTATAGGCCGGTCTGTCGATGCGGCGTGAGTAAGTAAGTCCTACGGTATGGTTTTTTCCGACATCATATTGTAAAAATGTAGAGGGGAATACTTGTAGATAATTTCGATAAAATGTAGAGTCGGGTGCTCCAATAAATGATTTTGACGTACCATCAGCAAGGGTTAATTCTGATCTTAGACCAATTTGATAACTTAATTTCCCAATTTTCCTTTCCGAGTTCAAATAGGCCGCATGGATTTGTTCCGTGTAAATAAATCGGTTGGCCTGTTCCGCTAAATAATTGTAATTTGTCTCAAATTCTGTTTTGCCTCTAAATTCAAGGATGTTATTTGTTTTTACATAAGAAGATTTTATCCCCATTTCCCATTTGGATTTCCAAAAATTAGGAATCACGTAGTCTGCTTTCAACGAATATTGATCAATATTTGATGCGGAATTTACCCGAATGATGGTATCTGGAATGATCTTGCTAAAATCGCCATATAGGTAGGACGCAATGTAGTCGTTTTGATTGTCGTTGCTAAATTTAGCATAATCTAGGTCAACAGTTAATTCTTTGCCAGTTGTGTCAAAACTATGTTTGAAATTCAAATTCGTAGCGTAATTATAATTGGGCATGGTAAAAGAATTGTAGGTATTGGTTCGTGATAACACTTTTCCAACATCGTTACTTTGTACCGTTTCATTCAAACCATTGGTTAGGTAATCATTGTTGTATGCTCCTGAAACTAATAGACCTAAAGTAGTTTTTTTGGAATAATACCAGTCGACTCCAGTTTTGATTTGACTGTTTTTATTTTGGTTTGGATACCTGAAATTTTGTTCAAATTGCTCTTTTTGTTTGGAAAACTTTCTCAATAAATAATTTTGTTCCAGTACATGACGACTACCTGCTGTGGCATTTCCAAAAACATTCCATGCATTTTTTCGATAATTCATGTTAATTCCCAAGGCTTCTCTGGCATAAAAACCTTGTGCATAAGTCAGATTGGCTGATCCATTCATTCCTATGTTGGCATTCTTCTTTAACTTGATATTGACTAAACCTCCTGTCCCGGCAGCATCATAGCGGGAGGATGGATTCGACATGATTTCCAATTGAGAAATCTGATCAGCGGGTAGGTTGCGTAAAAAATTTGAAAGTTCGGCCCCAATTAGATAAGAAATTTTACCGTCAATCATGACTTTGGCACCTGATCTTCCTTTGATGCTGATGTTGCCATCCTTGTCAATAATAATTCCTGGTGACCTTTCGAGTAATTCATAGGTAGTATTTCCTGCTGCCATGACCGAATTTTCGACGTTAACGACGGTCTTATCCAATTTTTGTTCGATAAATGCTTTGGTAGCCTTGACTTTGACTTCTTGTAAAATGGTTGTAGAATTAGTTAAAATGATGGAGCCTAAATCTAAATTGCTATGGGTATTAATTTCAACGGATTTTATTTCTTTTGCATCAAATCCACTTGATTGAATTCTAATTGTAAAAAATCCGGTAGGTAGATTGCTTGCTTTTAAAATGCCATTTTCATCACTAATGTAACCTTTTACTAAGCTTGAATCACTCTGTTTTTTTAACAAAATGCTGGCAAATGGAATGGCTTGATTTTGCTTATCTTTAACACTAAACTGTAAACTATTTTGAGCTTGGGAAGTAAATATGGAAATAAAAAAAAGCAACAAACTTAAAAGAACTTTCATTGGGCGGATTGAATAAAGACTTGATAATTGTATGAGATGCATTTAAATCCAAAAAGGTTGCAAACATTAATACAAAGATATCTTACCTAATTTTATTACACAGTATCGAATGATGAATGGCAGATAGTCTTTACAAACGACCACATTTCGGCTTAAGAAAAGTCTAAATCTATTTGGGGAAATAGGTTTTTGTCAAAATGTAAATGTTTAGATTTTTTCTAAAATCTTTTCAGCTAAATGAATGCCTTCGTCTATAACCACTTTGTTATTGATGCCATCGTAATAGCCATAAAGATGCAAGATGTCATAAGCATTATTCAATAAATTTTGCATTTCACGATCCTCCATCTGCGATAATTTAGCTTTATAATCCTTGATGTTTTTCCGGTGATATTTACCTTTTTGAATCGTTTCATTTTTTTGTTCAAGATACGTATCCATCGCTAGTAAAACGGCGTTGTAAGCGGTTCCACAGGCCATTTTTACATATTTAGTATCATCATAAAAGGAGCCATTAGGAATAGCTTTGGTCGCTAAAATTTCTTTGGCATTCGCCAGATAACGTACGGCTTCAAATTTTGCATTTTTGGGATTTCGCATAAATGGTATATTAGTGTGACGCAAAATATCATTTATCCCTTGAAATTACAAGGTAGTAATTGATAAACTTAAGCTTTTCTAATAATCTCCAAATGAGCTAAATGGTGCATCGAATGCCAGGCGTAAATTCCAATGACACGGTCAAGGGGATAGGTAATTGCTCGGGTAGGGTGGTAGTAGGTTTTTGTCCAATCGGATTCTTCCAATGAATCTAAAAAATATCCCCAGCGAGCATGAAGGCCTTTAATGCCCAAAATGGACATATCAATAGGTGCATGGCATCCATCTTTTAGCATGGCATAGGCATTTTCATTGTAATCCTTGATGGTCGGGTTTTCTCCCTCGGTAAGTACCGCCTTCATGCGAATGTAACAATGCAGATGACTATCAAATAAATGATGAATGACTTGCCGAGCTGTCCAACTACCTTCCCGATAAGCTGTTTCCAATTGTTGATTACTCAATTGCTTCGCAACGAATTCCAATTTTTCAGGGAATTCCTTTAAGATCAAAATCCATTTTTCGCGTATTTCTGAAGTAATCACTTCGGGTGCAGAAAATCGTCCAATGGGGTATTGCAAGGGGTTGATTTCCATGGCTATTAAATTGAGTTGGTATAAAAACGGGTGATACTTTCCGCATGTTGGCGGGTATTGGCAATCAAGGGATGAATGCCTTTTTTGATGGTTTCCATCATTTCCATGGCGGAATCTTTCGATATTTGTGCGGTATTTAAGGTGAAAAGTAGTTCGCCTTCTTCCATTTCCATGGGGGTGACTAATTCAAAATCTTGAATTCCAAGAGCAGCCAATTCATTGGCTCGGTTTTTGGCTTGTTGGAAACTTAAGTCCAAGGCGGCCGCATTTTCTCCGGAAATTTCGATTTGAATTTTTTTGCTTTCAGATTTTATTTTCAAGGTATCTTGGATGTTTTTATCCAATTTCTCAAGAAGCATTCTGAATGCATGGTAGTTTTTACCGGTTCTTAATCTTTCTCTGATAGATTGACGGATAAAATAAGTAATCGAATCCGTGACATTCAATCCAATTTCCGCCATTTGCTTGAAAATCAATGAACTTGGAGACATCCCAGGAATGGTGTTGGGATCGTGCAAAATTATTTCTCCTTCTGTCGACAAAAATCCATCAATTCGCGTGCATACGCCAAAACCTAAATCCTCAAATGCTTGCTTTACCTGTGACTGTATAGCCATCAAATGTGCAAGGCTGGCCTCCATTGGTATTCTTTTACGAGTCGCTTTCGATTTATACTTCGCATTAAAATCAAAAACTTCCACGCTTTCGTCAATTACAATTTCTGTGGGCGGAAGTGCTACGGCTATTCCTTTTGGAGTTTGAATAACTCCACAACTGAATTCTCCGCCATTCACAAAAGATTCTAATAAAATGGCATCCTCAGAATGGACCGACTGAATGCTTGCCTTGGTGACGGTTTGCACAAAATAAGCCTCCAAATCAATTAATAATTGGGAGGGATGTGGGTAAATTTTTTGTTGAAATACCACCGGAAATCCAATTCCTTCATCCAAATTGACCATTTTTTGCAAAAGATCTTCTTTGTCTGCTGTTGAATACTGTAGCCATTGTTCTCGATAAATTTCTTGACAAAAAAGGCATTTTTTCATTGCTTGGTCAAAATCTTCTAATGAGTCTTTCTTGACAAAAGCCAATCCAATGGAAGAACCTTGATGGGGTGCTTTTGCGACAAAGGGAATTCCAATTTCCTTTTTTATTTGTTCAAATAATGTTTCTCGACCATATTTTTCATAATCATCTCGCTGTAATACGAAAAATTTCTTCTCTAGTCCTACACTCTTTTTTAGCCATTCGTTCTGTTTGGCCTTATCGATTCCTATGGCAGATCCCAATAATCCAGGACCTGAATAAGGGATGCCATACCATTCCAATAAACCTTGAATACTTCCATCTTCGCATCCAGGCCCATGCATGGCAATGAAAGCAAAGTCGATGTGTCGACAAAACTCTTCAGGACGTATTTTTTGTCCAATGGAAGAAATGATATTTTCAATTTCAGCCTCCGATAAATCGCTTAGGGATTCCATGTAGACGCTAAATGGGGCTTTTTGAAAGGATTTGGGTGGATAAAAATCACGAATGGATTCTTGAAAAAGCAATTCTTCTTTGATTAAAATGAAATTGCCCAAGCCATCGACAAAAATGGGTACAGGCTGAAAAAGGGCCTTGTTGATGTGAGCTACCGCTGTTTTACCTCCTGCAAAACTAATTTCTCTTTCTCGTGCAGGTCCACCAAATAATATTCCTATTCGCATGTTGATGCTGTGTTAAATTCTTTGACTAATATCTTCTACCGCAATAATTTCTGGGACTTCTCTTCTCACCGCTTCTTCTACACCTGCTTTAAACGTCATGGCAGACATGTTGCAAGATTTACAGGCACCCAATAAATTCAATTTGAGGACATTTTCAGAGGTTATTTCCACTATTTCTACATTTCCTCCATCCGCTATTAAATAGGGTCTTATGCTATCTAAAGCTGATTGAATTTTAGCATACAAAGGGTGATTTTCCATAATGCGCAATTAAATGGTAGAAACTTTTGAATTACTAATAGCTATTTGTTGAGCCAAATTTTGGGCAATTTTTTGAAATGCTGAGGCACTTGGACTTTCCTCAGAGGCAATGGGCTTTCCATTATCTCCGGCTTCTCGTATGGCTTGTACCAATGGCACTTCCCCTAAAAAGGGAACTTGGTACTTCTCAGCCAAGGCCTTTCCACCATCTTGACCAAATAAATAATATTTGTTGTCAGGTAATTCTTCTGGAGTAAAATAGGACATGTTTTCAACCAATCCCAAAATCGGCACATTGATTCCCGCTTGTTTGAAAAATTGCAAACCTTTGGTTGCGTCTGACAAAGCAACTTTCTGAGGGGTGGTTACAATCACCGCACCTGTTAATTTGATCAATTGTACCAATGTCAAATGTACGTCTGAGGTTCCCGGTGGCAAATCGATTAATAAATAATCCAATTCTTCCCAATTCGTATCTCCGAAAAATTGACGCAAGGCCTGCGTCATCATAGGGCCTCTCCAAGGCACAGGGCTATCTGATGGGGCTAAAAAGCCCATGGAAATCATTTTTATTCCGAATTGTTGGATAGGTTGAATGCGATTTTTTCCATTGACCTCTTGAACCAATGGTTGCATATCTTCCGCACCAAACATCACTGGAATGGATGGGCCAGAAATGTCCGCATCTAAAATACCCACTTTCGCACCCGATTTTTTTAAGGCCATTGCCAAATTGGCTGTGACGGTCGATTTACCAACTCCTCCTTTGCCTGATGCTACTGCAATGACATTTTTAACGCCGGGTATCAATGGATCAGATTGTTGTAAACTAGTCACTTCAGCGGTCATATTGATCACGATTTTCAAATCTGGATGCACCAAAGTTTTGATGGCATTTTCACAATCCTGACGAATTTTTTCTTTTAATGGGCAGGCCGGCGTGGTTAAAACAACCGTAAAGCGCACTTCGCCTACTCCCAATTCCACATCTTTGATCATTCCAAGAGTAACCAGATCTTTTTTAAGATCAGGTTCTTGTACGGTACTTAACGCTCCAAGAATGATTTCTTTTGTAACACTTAATTCTCCCATGTTCAATATTTTCTTTCAAACCCCAAATATACAGTATTTTGAAATGCTTTTTTCATGGTTTTGCACTATTTGGTAAAATTCTCGACTTTATCAGTTCCCCCATTTTATGAATGGGTAAATCGGCATATTTCGTTTGTATTTCTTGCCAAATTTTCTCTAATAAGGCGTTGTGAATGGCTTGTTTTTCCATTTGAACTCGATGATGGATGCTCAACAAGTAATTTGTCCATGCTTTGTCAATTTCTAATAAATCATTAGCAAAATAAGTGGCCTTGAATTTTTCCCAAATGTATTCAATGGCAAGCTCATTGGGATGAATTAAATCTGCTTGATAAAAACGATAATCTCTTAATTCGTCCAACATTAATTCATAGGATGGGAAATAATGCACCTGACTCAATGCATGGCAAAGCTCGGCTGCTGCTACTCTTAGCAGCGATTTTGAAACGGAATTCTCCATTAGGCCATCCTTGGTATGGCGAACGGGTGATACTGTCAAGATGATCTTGGCTTTTGGGTATTTATCCTTGAGTTGACGGAAAAAATTATGGCCTTCCTCGATCAATTCCTCCGAGGTACTTAATCGTTTTTCAAATTGTTGCATCGCTTGTTTATGACAATTGGCGATGGGTCTTTGTAATTTTTTGTCAAAATATTGATAAGCCGTCCCCCAAGTGATGATTATCCAATCTACCTCTTGACAAAATTCCCAAGTGTCTTTTTGGATGTTTTTTAATTGGGTCACCAAAACCTCCCGAGATTTCGATGTGAATTTCGAATGAAAATCCGGATGAACGAAAAACCCATCTGTCTCATAACAATCTTCCGCACGTATTTCTTCCTCTTGAAAGATTTTTTGAATGGAAAAAGGATGGAATAATGTTCCCAAAGGCTGATTGAGAATAGACATGGGCAATCGTTCTAGACGATCACCCATGTTTTCAGAAAAACAGGATCCAAGACTTAAAATACGATCTGATGAACCGATTTTATGGTTTGACTCAGGAATATGGACAGAAGTGATCCACTTCATTTTATTTATTTTTTTGACCAACGGTTCATTTTTTCTTCCATGACGTCCAAAGGCATATTGCCATCTTTCAGTATTTCATCATGAAATTCAGAAATGCGGAATTTTTGGCCCATTTCTTTTTCTAATCTGTTTCGAATTTCTCGAATTTTAAGTGCGCCAATTTTGTAGCTTAAGGCCTGTGCAGGAATGGCCATGTAACGCTCTATTTCTGCCACGGCACCTTGCTCGCTGATGGGTTCATTTTCCATCATGTATTTGATGGCTTCTTCCCTCGACATGTTTTTGGAATGTAAACCTGCGTCTACCACCAAGCGTATGGCACGGTGAATCTCATCTCCCAAGGCTCCCATGTATTGGTACGGGTCAGTGTATAAGCCTAATTCTTTGCCTAAGCTTTCAGTGTAAAGTGCCCAACCTTCTGCATAAGCTGAATTTCCACCAAAACGGCGTAATTTAGGAAGGTCTTTGTTTTCTTGTTGTAAACTGATTTGATAATGATGGCCAGGAATTGCCTCATGTAAAAATAAGCTCTCCATGCCGCTCGTCAAATTGAATTTAGTCGCATCCAAAATAGGAACATAAAAAATGCCCGGACGATTTCCTTCTTGAGAACCTTGGAAATATTCAGCGCTTGCACTAGCAGCTCTAAACGCCTCCGTTTGTCTTATCTCAAAAGGTGTTTTGGGAACCCTTCCAAACAAAAGTTTCAATTTTGGCTCCATTTTTTTATGAATGGCATGAAAGGCTGAAAGGACCTCCTTAGGAGTTTTAAAAGGTGTAAATTGAGGATCATTTCGCATGAACTCAAAGAAAGCGTTCAAATCTCCCTTAAAACCTACTTTGTTTTTGGTATTTTCCATTTCTGTCCGAATGCGTTTCACTTCGGATAGTCCAGTAGTATAAATTTGATCGGCAGGTTGATCTGTAGTTGTCAGTACCTTGATTAAATATTGGTAGTATTTGTTTCCGTTTTCAATGGAAGAAATACCTGAACTTGTTCGCGCTTTGGGTAAATAGTCGTTTTCCATGAATGTGGCCAGACGTCGGTAAGCGGGAAGTACTTTTTTCTCAATGGATTCCGTATAGGCGATCGTCAATCGTTTTTTATCAGCCGCCGAAAAGGAAGTAGGAAGTTGATTAATTGGCCCAAAAAAGGTGCTTTCTTGGATGTTTTTTACATCAAACGACTTTAACTGTGGAATCATTTTGAGTACCAAAGATTTAGGTAAAACGTAATTTTTGGCAAGTCCTTTTCTGAAATACACTTCACAACTGTCCAAATAATTGGCACCCAAATCCATTCTTTTTAGCCAATTGTCGTAATCTTTTGGACTAGCGAAGGGTTGTATGACAGAACCACTTCCTAATTGCGCAAAAACAAGATGAAATCCATAAAACTGATTTAATGGTTGTAAATTATCTGGGAAAGTCAAGCCCTCAAGGCCCAAACTTAATTCTCTTTTAAAAATGTCAAACGTGATTTGATCATTTGAGTTCAAAGAATTTCTGTCAATTTTGGATAATTCATCCACATATTTTTCCAGTACCGTTTTTAATTTGGCTCTGTGTGAATCGGTAAAGTCAATGCTTAATTGATCGTTGTAGCGATTATCTCCGTTGGATGTCGCGGAAATGGGATTCAATTTGAGTTGGTCTTCGTAGTAATCATCTACGATTTTAGCTAAATCGCTGTTGTTTTTGATGTCTTTGGAACAAGCAAATATAAAGCTTGTTGCCAGAAAAAGTAAGATCCATTTTTTCATTTATTTCTGTTTAATGCATGCAATTTAAAGAAATGTCTTGGGATGCATGGACTAATTGGGATAAAAATTGCATCCATTTAAGTTTAAATAATACCATTCTTTTATTAAAAGTATCCTGAGTCAATTTTAATTTAATTCTAGGTCTTCTTTTGAGTGAATTCAATATATTTGAAACTTGGATTTTAATTAATAAATAGATAGTTCATTTATGTCGGAAATTGGAGCTGAACGTGCGAGGTTAAAAACCAGAAATGACAATAAGGGATGGAAAAAATGGGGTCCCTATCTAACTGACCGCCAATGGGGTACTGTTCGGGAAGATTATTCTGAAAGTGGTTATGCCTGGGGTTCAGTGACACACGACATGGCTCGATCCAAAGCTTTTCGATGGGGCGAGGAGGGTATTGGTGGAATTTCAGACAATAAACAACAT
>JBILRJ010000213.1:0-5429 GCA_044372695.1 Spirosomataceae bacterium | reverse complement strand
GATAAACTGAGTGTTTTCGGTAAGGGGAAAATCACCTCTTGGAACATCGTTAAGGAAGAAGACGAAGAAGATGATGATGATACTGAAAACGAAACTCCGAAAAAACCTAAATTAAAAGCAAAAACGAAAAAAGAAAATCCAGAAGATGAAATTAAATCTCCATGGATTTCCTTTATCAAACAAGTAACAATTTTAGGTTTATTGGACAAGGACATAGAGAATTATGGCGTATTGGCCATCAGTGAAAAAGGGGAAGCCTTTTTAAAAGATTCTTACCCCATTACTTTCTCGAAAGACCATGATTACGAACAAGAAGGCAAACCAATTGAATCTGAGGATGAAGTTGGTGGAATAACTGCAAAGGCCTATGATGATGCTTTGTTTGAGTTATTAAAAAACCTCAGAAAAAAAATTGCCAAAGATAAAAATTTGCCCCCATTTGTCATCTTTCAGGATCCCTCATTGGAAGAAATGGCGACCACCTACCCAAGTAATCAAGAGGAAATGTCGCAGATTAACGGCGTTGGAATGGGAAAGGTTGTTAAATTCGGAAAACCATTTTTGGATGTTATCAATCGGTATGTAGAAGAAAATGAGATAGAAACCGCCAGAGAAGTTGTGGTAAAATCTACGGTGAACAAATCAAAAATAAAGATCTTTATTATTCAACAAGTAGATAGAAAAATTGATTTAGACATCATTGCTGAACAAAAAGAACTCTCCATGGCCGATTTGATTCAGGAGATTGAAGTGATTTGTTACTCAGGAACCAAATTGAATTTGGATTATTTCATCAACCAAGTCATTGAACCTGATAAACAGGAAGAAATATATGAATACTTTATGTCAGCAGATACAGATGACATTTTGGAAGCTTTAGATAATTGCAACATCGAAGATGTGAGCGAAGAAGAACTTCGATTGATGAGAATTAAATTTTTGAGTGAACTAGCTAATTAGAATAGAATTTATGAACGTTTTATTATTGGGATCAGGAGGTAGAGAACATGCATTTGCTTGGAAAATTTCCCAAAGTCAATTATTAGACCAATTATTTATCGCACCGGGGAATCCGGGAACGGCAGAAATAGGAAGTAATTTAGCTTTTGGAGTAAACGACTTCGAAGCCATTGTTCAGTGCATTCGAGAGAAAAATATAGATTTAGTGATTGTAGGTCCTGAAGAACCTTTGGTGCTTGGAATAAGGGATTTCATTGAGTCACACCCAGATTTGGCACATGTTGGAATAGTGGGCCCGGGCAAAGAAGGTGCACAAATTGAAGGGAGCAAAGATTTCTCAAAGCAATTTATGCACAAATATGGCATACCCACGGCTGCATCAAGA
The DNA here is from genome assembly GCA_044372695.1 of Spirosomataceae bacterium. Classification (GTDB taxonomy): domain Bacteria; phylum Bacteroidota; class Bacteroidia; order Cytophagales; family Spirosomataceae; genus Aquirufa. The sequence continues at coordinate 4,084 of JBILRJ010000213.1, read as the reverse complement.
ACGTTCACAATAGACAATGCGGAAGAAGGGCTCGATTACTTGAATAATCAGAGTTTCCCCATTGTATTAAAAGCTGACGGACTCGCCGCAGGCAAAGGTGTGATCATTGCACAAAGTTTAGAAGAAGCACAAAATTCCTTCAAGGAAATGATTTACGAAGCTAAGTTTGGTGCGGCTAGTGCCAAAGTAGTGATTGAGCAATTTCTGAGAGGTATCGAACTTTCCGTTTTTGTATTAAGCGATGGAGAAAACTATGTGCTTTTACCGGAAGCCAAGGACTATAAAAGGATTGGCGAAAATGATGAAGGATTAAACACGGGAGGTATGGGTGCCGTATCCCCTGTTCCATTCGCGACAGAAAAGTTCATGCAATTGGTTAAAACCAAGGTGATTCTCCCTACCATACAGGGCTTAAAGTCGGAAGGAATCAATTATCAAGGCTTTATTTTCATCGGTTTAATGAACCATGAAGGAGAACCTTATGTCATAGAATACAATGCAAGAATGGGTGATCCAGAAACAGAGGTGGTATTGCCTAGAATCAAATCGGATTTCTTATCTTTGCTAGTTGACTCTGCTCATGGCCGATTAGCGGGACAAACTTTGGAAATAAATGACCAATTCGCAGTGACCACTATGTTGGTAGCGGGTGGTTATCCGGAGGAATACCGAAAAGGTGATGTGCTTAGTGGAATAGAAAGCGTGAAAGATGCGCTTATTTTCCATGCGGGTACAAGAGCAGAAAATGGAAAAATAATTACCCAAGGAGGCCGAGTTATGGCCTTAACGGGAACTTCAAATACCTTAGAAAATGCGATTCAAAAGTCTCAAAAGGCTGCAATTTCCATACAATTTGAAGGTAAAAACTTTAGAAGAGATATTGGATTAGATGTTTTAAGATACCAATCTTAAGTTCTGATTCGATCTCTATACATAAAATATGGCATGTAAATCGTGTTCAACGGGATCTTGTGGTTCCAAAGCATTAGTCGACGGAGAAGTCGCTGTTTCAGGTTGCCAAAGCAATGGTGGCTGTGGAAGTGGCGGTTGCAATAAAATGAACGTTTTTGATTGGTTATCCGACTTGGACGTTCCACACTTTCAGCGCTTTCATGTAGTGGAGGTTAAGTTCAAGGGTGGCCGAAAAGAATATCTCAAAAATCCGAATCAGTTATTATTACACACCGGTGATGCTGTAATGGTAGAATCCACTAGTGGTATCCACCTAGGCACGGTTTCTCTTCAAGGAGAATTGGTTCGTTTGCAATTGTTAAAAAAGAACATCAAGGACGATGAAAACCTCAAATCCATCGTTCGTTTGGCAGTTGACAAGGACCTAGAAAAACATGAGCAGGCATTGGCAAGAGATTTGCCTACACTTTACCGCTCGCGACAATTGATAAGCGAATTGAAATTAAACATGAAACTTTCAGATGTTGAATTTCAATCAGATGGAACAAAAGCCATTTTTTATTACTCTTCCGATGACCGAGTTGATTTCCGAGAATTAATAAAACTACTAGCAACCGAATTCAAAATTCGTGTAGAGATGAAACAAATTTCTCTTCGTCAAGAGGCTGGAAGATTAGGTGGCATCGGGATATGTGGAAGAGAGTTGTGTTGTTCAACGTGGTTAACTGATTTTAAAAACGTAACCACTTCGGCAGCTAGGTATCAAAACTTATCGTTGAATCCTGTCAAATTAAGTGGGCAATGTGGAAGATTAAAATGTTGCTTGAATTATGAATTGGAAACATACATGGATGCGCTCAAGAGTATCCCTAACATAGAAGGTCGATTAAAAACAAAAAAAGGGGATGCCATTCTTCAAAAAACAGATATTTTCAAACGCATGATGTGGTTTGGAATTGTAGGAGAAGAAAGTGTTTGGATTGCTGTTTCTTGCGACCGGGTGAAAGAAATTATTGATTTAAATAAAAAAGGTATTATTCCTGAATCATTCGAAAATCTTTCTCCAGATGCTCCAATCGTTGAAAAGCTAAAAGCCTCTGAACTAAATTCTGATTTAGACCGGATGGATAAAAAATATGGGAAATCTAAAAATGGAGGGAATCCTAGAAAAGGTAACTTTGAAAACCGAAACAAAGATAATCCCCAGCGAGGACCGAGACCCAACCAAGGAAATAACCCGAATAAAAACGCGAATCCCAATAAAAACGCGAATATAACTTCTCCAATCAATCCTCCAAAACAGGCTGCCAATAATGAATTGGCTGGAAGTAATCCTGCCCAAATAGGTGGAGAAACTGGAGCACCTAAACCTTTCAAAAAGAAATTCAAAAAGAAATTCAAACCTAGACCTTCAAATGGAAATACTGAAGGTCCAGCTAAGCCCAGTGTTGAGTAAAATTGACTAGAATGAGACTCATTTTTGTAATTATCTCTTTATTGTCGTGTCTAAGTATTCTTATTGGATGTAAAGACAAAGCGCTCATGGATGAAACTAAATCTTTTGCAGATTTGGGGTGGCCCATGAAAGAGAAAGTTGATTTCCCTTTTTTCATCAATGATACAAATCCATCTTTCCAACTAGCTGTGGCCATACGTCAATCCCATGACTACCCATTTCATAATTGCTATTTTCTAAGTAAAGTTTTCAATTCAAAAGGGCAAGTCATTAAACAAGGCCTAGCGGAAGCCTATTTTTACCATCCCAAAACAGGGAAATCATTAAGCAAAAATTCAGGATCCATCATCGGGCATAAATACGTTATTTTTAATGAAATGAAATTCCCTGAAAAAGGGAAATACACGGTACAAATTGAGCAATACATGCGAAAAGACACCCTGAAAGGAATTGTGTCCGTGGGTGCATCCATTGTCCCTATTTTAAATTAAAATGGCAAAACTTGACGATATAGATAAAAAAATATTGGCATTTCTTCATGAGGACGCGTTCATGTCCAATAAAGAAATGGCCTTGCGATTATCCATGAGCGCCACTCCGATACATGAGCGTATCAAGCGAATGGAAAAAGAGGAGATCATTACCGGTTATAAGGCGGTAGTTAATCCAAATAAATTGGGCAAATCGTTAACGGTATTTTGTGATATTTCGTTGAAAGAACATGCAGCTGATTACCTGAAACAGTTTGAAGAAGATGTGATATCATTGAGTGAAGTCCAAGAATGTTATTGCGTATCCGGACATAGCGATTTTCTTTTAAAAATTGTTGTAGCAGACATGGATGAATACCGTAATTTTATTTTGCACAAACTAGCTAGTATAAAAAATATTGGAAACGCTCAAAGCCACTTTGTCATGAACCAAATCCAAAACAAACAATTTTTACCTTGGAAAAACAATTAAACACATAAAAAGGATAAGAGCCTAAATAAATAATTATAACTTGAAGAATTATAGAACCGTTTGACATTGAAAAAACATGAATAAGATTACAAAAACCATCATTAGCCTAATCATCATACTTTTTGTAGTGGGCTTAGCATTTTATCCAAAAATCAAAAAAACATTTTTTTCGGATGAAAAAGCCAATTCAAAAAAGGAAAAAGGATCAGGTGGAAAAGGAGGGAAAACCGCTGTCATTGTCAGTGTTGTTAAATCCACTCGGCTCGATGACATGATTACCTCAACGGGCAGTATTTTACCGAATGAAGAAGTAGAAATTCATTCAGAAATTGCCGGTAGAATCATTCAATTGAACATTCAAGAAGGCGATAATGTACAAAAAGGCACTATTTTATTTCGAATCAATGACGATGATTTACAAGCAAGGCTAAAAAAATTGGGTTTCAATAAGAAATTAGCTGAAGATAATGAGGCTCGACAAAAGATCTTATTGCAAAAAGAGGCGATTTCACAACGGGAATATGACATTGCTGTTAATTCAGTGAATACCATTTCGGCGGACATCGAGGACCTAAAGGCTCAAATTCTAAAGACAACCGTCAGAGCTCCTTTCTCAGGAACTGTTGGGTTTCGATATGTAAGCATAGGTAGTTATATCTCTCCATCAACCAAAATGGCGACATTGACTAACACCAATCCCGCAAAAATTGAATTTTCCATTCCGGCTAAATATGCCAGTGCCATCAAAAAAGG
>JBILRJ010000023.1:0-19853 GCA_044372695.1 Spirosomataceae bacterium | reverse complement strand
GTTTCATGGCAGTACTTGCCTCTCCAACGCCTGGGAAAATAACTTTTTCTGCAGAAGCCAATTCATCAAAATCGTCTGTCCAGCGATACTTTACCCCAATCCGGTCGAGGGCATACATCACAGAAGCAACGTTTCCGGCATTGTATTTTACGATAGCTATTTCTTTGGACATATTTAATTTGGGCAAAAAGCCTTGTAAAGGTAGTTAAATAGGCTTGTATTATGAAAAGTCCTTTATCTTTGTTGCTTTTAAAATCAACAGAGTGGTTTCCAAAAAAGTGCTTTTTGAGTTTTTGTTTCTGGTATGGATGGGAGCAGTTCCGGTTTTATCCAGCGTGGGATTGATTTATTTTGCCAGCACTCACCTAGATTTTTTCCAAACATTTTCGCTTGTGAACAAAGGTATTTTTTGGGTGGTAGCTGTTTTTTTGATGGGATTTGCCTTTTGTCCCACGACTTTTTTTGCGCTATTTATTGGCTATTTATGGGGCTTTGAGAGTTTTTTTCCCTTTGTGATTACCTATTCTTTTGCCTCATTGATAGGCTTTGGATTGGCCAAAATAATGCATGGAGATGCCATTATGGATTTCTTTGTTAGGAAGTTCAAGATGGCTAATTTTTTAGCCAACGTAAAAAAAGACTCCTTTTCTTGGGTTTTTCTCACTCGCTTGTCTCCTGTTTTCCCCTTTGCCATTACGAATGCCATGATGGCATTCATTGGGGTAAATTGGAAAAACTTTTGGATAGCTGGCACATTGGGTATGCTTCCAAGAACGCTCTTGGCTTTTTGGACAGGCGTAGAAGCGGAGAACATCCAATCTTTGTTGAACAATTCCCGCGATTTCTCTTGGCAGGACTTCATTAGCCTCGCTTTTTTGGTGCTTTCTGCCGCAGGAATGGTTTGGAAAAGTAGGGGGTAAGTTTCACAATAGAAGCTTAAGATTTTTAATTAGTTATGAAGTATAAATTATGAGGTATGAATTAGGAGCTGTATTTAAAATTTCATAACTCATAATTCATACTTCATAATTTTCTAATTTTCTTTCGTTGGATTAACCGCAAGTTCATTTATAAGTTCTAAAAAAGAATAAATAGCGTTGGCCGAGCGCGGTTACTGAGCCTGTCGAAACATGGTTGCTGAGCCTGTCGAAGCATCGAAGCCAAAAGCGGAAGACAAGTGTAAATTGGATATTTTAACCCTTAATTCGCCTTAATAATGCAAATTAAGAGTTGAGTTTCCATCCATTAGTAAAGATACCTACTTGGGGAAATGAGTGCATCAATCATTTTATCAAACAACTGAACTTTTAAACCATTAAATTGCAGGGGCTAAGGGGACGCATTCTCCCCCCAAAAAAAAGAAAATCAAAATCCCTAATTATCAACTGATATTCTTGATTAATTAACTGATTTTTTGTCTAAGCATTGGTTTTTATTATGGGTAGAATGAAATAGTGAAACGGTTAAACGGTAACTGCGTTTCTCTTGGTCACAATTTTAATGAGAATGTCATTTATAGGCTAATCCATTTTCCATGGCATTTCTTTGTACCAAGCGTCAGTGAATAATCATCAAAACATGGAATTTCCATAAATTTCATTAAGTTTGTCTTATTGAGATATTCATACAAATAAAACACTCATCTAACCCTAATTGATATGCCACCTCCAACAATACCTACTCCCTATTCCCTGACATTTCAAGAGGTAAAAATCATCCATTACATCAAGGAAGGATTGAGTAGTCAGCAAATAGCTGATCATTTATCTATTTCAGTTAGTACGGTAAAAACCCATCGAAAAAATATCATGAAAAAGGTGGGCATTAAAGGCAAAACTGCTTTTACACAATTTGTCTTTTCATTTACCCCCCCCCGATTTCCATAAAAAAGATAATTAAATATAAAATTAATACCTTATATACCACAAAAATACCACTAAAATACTACTTAGGTGGGATTGTGGAGCGACCTACTTACTAATAATTTTACCTTCAGATAGGCCAATCTAGGAGGATCCCGAAAAACCTTTTTAGAGTAGGGAAAAAATTAATAAATATTAAAAACATGAAAAAAATTAATTTTCTATTAGCTTTTATGCTAATCAGCTTATTTACATTTGGAGGTACTGTTAAAAACAACTACTCAAACGTTGGTACACTTAAATTAGAAAAAACTAAAATATCAAATGATCAAATTAATTTAAAACTTGATTTAGGGGACATTACGAATATAGGTCAAGAAAAAATTGAGAACACAATCAATGAGTTTATAAACCATGGATTAAATGAAGTTGCTGGAGAATTACAATGCTCTATTAGAATTCAAGCGGAAGTGAGCATTGGGGTAATATCATTTACTATAGAAGTTGAAGTAAGTGGAAATTGTAGTGATGTGAGAAAATATGGAAGGGCTCTTGCCAATCAAATAATAGAAGAAGTTCAAGCTGAACTCCGTAATTAGCTACACTTGTAAGAGAACAGTTACTGATTTGAAAAATTGGTAACTGTTTTTTTAGTACACATAAATTCTCTTATCATGAAAAAACATCTTTATTTATTCTTTTTGTCTGTCTTTTTGATTTCAATAAATTTACTGGCTCAACCCAAAAAAAACTTGATTGTTGAGTATGATTTTAAATTGTACTTAGGCAGCATGAATAATTATCATGCAATACTTTGTCAGAATGATTCCATCGGATATTTCAAATATACCAACACAACAAAAGGCAGTAGTGTGACTGAGGAAAATGATAATTTAAAAGTATCAATCAATGACAGTACCGAACAAACAAGTTACTATGATAAAAAAGTAAATATTAAAGTAGTTGTCGGAATGGGAAACGAGAGATTTTATCAAATCATCGATTCCATTAATCAAGTTAAATGGGTAATCACAGACGAAGTGAAGATGATAGAAAAATACGAGGCGATAAAGGCCACTACACATTTTAAAGGAAGAGACTATACAGTATGGTTTACCCCAGAAATACCCGCCTATTTTGGACCTGTAAAATTGCACGGATTACCAGGTTTGATTCTTGAAATTTCAGATGCCAAAAAAGAAGTTTTTTTAATAGCTAAAAAAATTACTTACAATAATGTTGAAAGATTGGATATCCCAACACTACCTTATAAAATCATTACAAATAAGGAATACACTGTACTATTAAGACAAGTAGTGGAAAAATCCGTTCAAAAAGCAACGACGAAAATAGGCCGAGGATATACATTTAAAATAAAAACGGATTTTAAAAATATAGAAATTGAAGAATAAAAAGTTAGTTGGAATTTTAATTAAAAAAAGCGGTATAATATTGTTCATTGTTTGTGTTTGTGTTGTTGAATGTGTTTTTGCTCAAACGGAAATATCTGGAAATGTGCGTACCATAGAAAAAAATCCAATCCTATCCGGCAGCGTAATTCTTAAAGATAATACAGGTAAAATTGTGGCATTTGCTTACACAAATGAGGCAGGAAAATATACCCTAAAAACAGAAAAATTAGGGCAATTTAATTTAGTTGCTTCATCCACGGGGTTTGAACAAAAAAAAATCAGTTTAACTTTAGAAAATAAAAGTGAAATTAAAAGAGTAGATTTCATCTTAACCACAAAGATAACGGAGCTAGAAGAAGTAATCATAAAAAGTGTAAGCCCCATAACCGTCAAAGAAGATACAATCATTTTTAACGCTGATTCCTTCAAACAAGGAAATGAACGAGTGGTAGAAGATTTGTTAAAAAAAATCCCTGGCTTAAACATTGATGCCAATGGCAACATAAAAGTAGGAAATCAAGAAGTAGAAAAAGTAATGATAGATGGGGATGATTTTTTTAAAAAAGGCTATAAAATATTGACCAAGAACATGCCTGTTAATCCCATCGATAAAGTTGAGTTGTATCAACATTATTCCAACAACAAACATTTAAAGGGCATAGAAAACAGTGAAAAAATCGCCTTAAACTTAACTTTAAAAGAAGATGCCAAACGAGTTTGGTTTGGCAATATGCAAGCTGGATACGGCGTTTCGTCTGAAACTCGATATGAAACAAGAGGTAATTTGATGAACTTTGGAAAGAAAAATAAATACTATTTTTTAACTAATTTAAACAATGCAGGTGAAGATGCTACGGGTGATATCAATCATTTAATTAGACCCAATATGGAGGATGAAATTGGTAGTTTAGGCGATGACCAAATGGCAGTATCATTTTTAGATTTCGGTTTTGACACCCCTAATCTAAAAAAGAATAGATTCAATTTCAATAAGGCAAAAATGCTATCATTGAATAGTACTTTTACACTTTCTGATAAAGTAAAACTCAAAAGTATTGGTTTTTTGAACACCGATGAAAACAATTTTTTCAGAAACAGCTACGAAAAGTTTGCAGTGGGCAATACAACGTTTACCAATATCGAAGATTTTATTGGAAGAAAAAATCAATTAACGGGTTTTGGGAAAATTGAATTAACCTATGATATTTCCAAAAATAAAACCTTTGAATACACAGGGAAACTTAATCATTCCAACGAAAACAACAGAAGTGATTTATTATTCAACAACGATTTATTAAACGAACGGTTAACTACCGATAATAAGCTGAATGACCAAAAATTTGTGTTTACAAATAGATTTAAAGAAAATAAAGTTTTCTTAATCTCGGGTAGATATATCAACGAAAAAACACCACAAAACTATTCGATTAACCAATTCGCCTTAGCTAATTTGTTTCCAGAAAAGGCTAATAATACCCAACAATTTAGTGAAAATAATATGCAATTTGTTGGTTTAGAGGCTCATTTATTAGACAAAAAGAAAAACGGGAATTTATTGGAATTAAAAATTGGAGATCAACTTAGAATTGACGGATTGAATTCTCGTTTTGAATTATTTGAAAATCAAAATAGCGTATCCTTACCTAATGGTTATCAAAATAACCTAAGCTATTTAACTAACGACATGTATTTGTCAACGAAATATATCTATAAACTTCATAAATTATCAGTATTAACCCAATCAGATTTTCATCAATTATCAAATCAAATAGAAAGTTTTGATGTAAAAACGACTCAAAATGCTTTTTTTATTGTTCCCAAATTAGGCATAAATTGGGAAATTGATAAAAAGAACAAAATAACAACTTCCTACACATATAAATCAACAAATGCTCAAGTTTTAGATGTTTATCCAAGCTATGTGCAAACAAATTTTCGCTCGTTTTCAAAAGGATTGACCAAATTAAATCAACTCAATGGTTCAACAGGTTTATTAAGTTACACATATGGCAATTGGAAGGATGAATTATTGGCAAGCGCCATCGTTATGTACACCCAAAACAACGATTTTTATAGTACCAATTCCGTTATTACACAAAACTATTCGCAGTCTGAAAATATCATTCTGAAAGACAGAGAAACAATGTCGCTATTTTTGAATTTCGATTATTTTTTAAACCTTATTAAATCAAATGTTAAAATTAACTTGTCGTTAATAAAGAATAATTCGAAAAATATAGTCAACACCTCAAATCTTAGATACGTAAATAATTTAAACGCAGGCTATGGTTTTGAACTTCGTTCTGGTTTCAGTGGAATTTTCAATTATCATTTGGGTTCAAAATGGAATTACAGTCAAATAAAAACAATCATAGAAAACGACTTTACAAACAACATGAGTTTCGTCGATTTATCATTTAATATTAGTGATCGATTTGATGTTCAATTAAAATCTGAAAGATATGTTTTTGGAAATTTAGATAATAACAAATATTACTTCATAGACTTAGAAGCGCGTTATGTAGTAAAAGAGAATAAATTAACATTATTTTTATCAGGGAATAATCTCTTTAATACCGAAACTTTTAGAAATTATAGTATTTCAGACATTAACGTGTCACAAACAGCATATCGACTATTACCACGATATACGATGTTGAAAATGGAATATAGATTTTAAAATTAGGATATAAAAATAAAATTAAGTCATCAAATGAAAAACGAAACAGTATTAGTAATCCTATGTATGATGTTATTTTTGGCAAGTGTTATAACGACCATTTTGACGATTAGACGGGATAAATATCTAAGTAAGCGACAAAAAAACAATTTAACTTGGTTACAAATGTATTTGCCATTTTTGGGGGTACTCATTTATTATATATTTTTTCGAAAAAATCAACTAAGCAATTTATCGCCAAAATCGAAACAACACCTGTAATTAATGTAGTTTCAAGGAACTTTCGGATACTATTTTAAAGAGTTGGAGAATGGCTTCGGATGATTTAGGATTTGAATAAAAAACTGAAGTATAAATGAATTTTAACCCTTTAAATTCACAAAAAATGAAAAAACTGCTATTATCATTTACTTTAACGCTATTCGGATTAACTTCATTTACAACTCATGCAAGCAATATCCGAAATTCACAAATCGTAACCTCAAATGATAAAATTGAATTTAAAATAGATTTGGGCGATTTAAACGATTTCTCAAAGAGTCAAATCAAAAAACTTGTTAAAAAGCTTGTCAACGAAAACTTAGAAGATCTTAAGAATGAATCATACCCAACAATTTCGGTGACTTTTAACGGTTTTGTAAAAAAATATAATCAAAAATATGATATAAGTTTAACGGTATCGGGTACTTACAAGGAGATAAAAAAGGGAAGTGCTGATATCGCAAAAGATATTATGTATCAGTTGAAAAATGAATTGGAGAAAAAGTAAGATTTAGTTTTTAATGAGAGGGATAAATTTAAAAAAAACCATAACGCATCCCTAACTAACCCCCAATTCAAGGTACTGAATGTTGCTTTTTAGATTTTTCAGAAGACTTTTGGTTCTTTCGGGGCGGGCATCTGTGATGAAAACTTGGCCAAAATGCTCATCTGACATCATTTGAACCAATCGCTGAATTCTTCGATCGTCCAATTTATCAAAAATATCATCCAATAGAAGCAAAGGTTTTTTGGTGTTTGCGCTGGCCAAAGTATCAAATTGTGCCAATTTCAATGCGACAACGAAGCTCTTTTGCTGTCCTTGGGATCCGAATTTCTTGAGCGGATATTGATTGATTTCAAACAAAAAATCGTCTCGGTGTATCCCGATGCTGGTTCTTTGAGAAGCAAGGTCTTGCCCCTCTGCGGCCTTCAGGGATTCCCCAAATTTGCCGGCTTCAAAACTTGCTTCTAAATGAATCATGACTTCCTCCCGCCCATCGGATAATTTAGAATAATGATCTTGAAAACTGGGAATAAAAATTTTCAAAAATTCTAATCGGGCCAAATGCAGGCTTTCCCCCAAATCTACTAGCGGCTGGTGATAACTTTCCAATTGCAGTCGGTCAATCCGATTTTGTTCCGCAAATTGCTTGAGTAAGGTATTTCTTTGTTGGACAATGCGGTTGTATCTCAATAATTGATCCAAAAAAGATCGATCCATTTGCGACATCATTCCATCGAAAAAGCGACGACGTGCATCACTGCTTTCTCGCACCAAATCCGTGTCATAAGGATCCATCAAAACAACTGGATAATTTCCAATGTGATCCGCCAAACGAGTATAAGGTTTTTGATCTTTCAGAAAACTCTTTTTGCTTCCCTTTTGAAAGGCGCAAGTGATTTGAGTTTCGCTGGCTGGCTGGCCTTCGCCATCGTATTTTTGGTAAACAAACGTTCCTTGCACCATAAAATAGGACTCATCGTGCTTTACGCAAAGTTGGTCAGGAATGCTTCTCGCGCTTTTGGTCATCGACAAATAATGTATCGCGTCCAATAGATTGGTTTTCCCGATACCGTTTTCACCAACAATGCAATTAATTTCAGGAATGAAATCAAATTGCGCCTCATCATAGGATTTAAATTGCTTAACCTGAAGAGATTTTAAATACATAACAGGGGTGAAAATTACGCTATGAGGCAAAAATAAGGAATATTAGGTGATTTTTGAGATTGATTGATGCTATTTCGGCGCAAATTTTGGCTTCTCACTGCTTTTGTTTTAATTTCGCATCGGATTAAATGAAGCAAATCGAATTGCTTTTTACTAAATACACATTTTCTATCAAAACGATGGCAAAGAAAGACGCTCAAGCACCCAAGTATTCGAAAGAAACCTACCGTTACTGGTATGAATCAATGCAATTACAACGCAAATTTGAAGAGAAATGCGGTCAATTGTACGGAATGCAAAAAATCAAAGGTTTTTGCCACTTATACATAGGGCAAGAAGCTTGTTCATCAGGTTCTAAATCGGCTTTAATAGAAGGTGATAAATACATCACCGCTTACCGAGATCACGGCATTCCTTTGGCGCTGGGAACTTCGCCAAATGCCATCATGGCAGAATTGTACGGAAAAATCACGGGTGCCTCTAAAGGAAAAGGTGGATCCATGCACATTTTTGACAAGAGTGTTGGATTTGTGGGTGGACACGGAATTGTAGGCGCGCAAATTCCTTTGGGAGCAGGCTTAGCCTTTGCAGAAAAATACAACAAAACAGGAAATGTATCCATCACCTACTTCGGAGATGGAGCGGTTCGTCAGGGGGCCTTACATGAGACCTTTAACATAGCCATGACTTGGAAACTACCTGCCATTTTTGTGGTAGAAAACAATGGTTATGCAATGGGAACATCGGTTGCGAGAACTTCCAACGTAACAGAATTATACACCATTGGTGAGGCATACGATATGCCGGCAGAAGCCGTGGATGCCATGGATGTGGAGGCAGTACATGAGGCGGTTTCTCGCGCAGCAGCACGTGCAAGAGCGGGAGAAGGACCAACATTCTTGGAATTCCGTACTTACCGTTATCGTGGACATTCCATGTCGGATCCACAGAAATACCGTTCAAAAGAAGAAGTAGAGGCTTACAAAGACCGTGACCCAATTGAACAAGTTAAACATACCATCTTGACAAACAATATATTGAGTCAAGCAGATTTAGATGAAATAGACGCAAAAATCAAAATTCAAGTACAAGAATCCGTTGATTTTGCTGAAAATTCCGCCTTCCCCGATAAATCGGAGGCATACAAAGATGTGTATGTGCAGGAGGATTATCCGTTTATAGAAGAATAAACTTAATTATGAATTATGAGTTATGAATTATGAGTTGGTTAAATGGTTCTCATACATCATAACTCACAATTCATAACTCATAATTCAAACCTTATTCATAGGTCAAATAAGCCGTTGATTGACAATTTGTATTACTAGAGAAACGAATCCATCTAGCTTGAAAATCTTTGGCAAAAATGTGCTCAAACGTTTGATAAGGCTTCACCGTAATTTCTTTGTAGGTCATCCAAGGTCCATGTCCAATGGGTTCAACTTCAATCTTGAAAGTGACTGGCTGATTGGATTTATGTGAAATTTTCAAGGTCTTTTTATCATAAAAACCGATTAAATAAGGATCTGAGGGAATATTGGCCTCTACAGAAGTGTTAAGCCATGGCCCTCCTTGACCCCTCGGCTTGCCTAATTTCCAAAGGTCATCAATGGTGCCTGCCCACACTTTTGCTTTGCCATCCGAAGAGGTAATGATGTGTTCATTTGCTCCTGTATTTTTATCCAGTCCGGTCATTAACAATAAACCTCGGTAAGACGCATAATCGTTTACTGCTAAATTGTGTGATGCAATGGGCCGAACTTTGGCATAGCCGTCGGCATTTTCAGCTGGAAGTTCATAAAATGTCCCATGTGCATTGAACAAATCCCGCTCAGTAGCCACTTCCCGATCGATACGTATCGAACCCGATTGAATCTTATTCGTAAAATTTTCGCTCCCTTTGGGCAAACGCCATCTTCTGCCTAAATCATCAATAACTAAAACCGAGGCATCATCCACCGAAATAGCATCTTTGGAAATCACAAATTTGGATCGGATATAATCAGCCATTTTGGGATCCTCTCTTCTGGTCAAATTCATTGTACTGTCCAATTCGTAAAACCCTACTTCAGTGAATTTGCCTTTTGAAAATTCACTAGCTAAAATTCCTAATTTCCGACGCTTTTCACCCATCGCATACAACAAGCCTCCTGAATAATCATCCCCTTGAATGGAAGTCAATCCCTTAAATATTTTGTCGGTACCTGCTACAAACCGTGTGTCATCTGTGTAGTTAAAATTAACCGTTGTGGTAGTCGTTTTATTTGTTTTTACCCGGATCCACTCTCCTTGAACCGACTCAGAAAAAGAAAGCGATTCAGCCTTTCCGGCAGAAACTGAAATTGATTTCAAGGGTTTCCAATTGCCTTTGCCATCAACATCCACTTCAAAACTATATTTCACGTCCTCTTTCCCAGCGTTATGTATCCAAGCTAAGCGATTTTTCCAGCCAGCAAACAAGAAGGGGTCTGAACTTGCCTGGGCCTCCACTTTTTCCTGAAGCCAAATCGCCCCTTGTGCCGTATTGGGCCCTAACTCATCAGGGGTATTGAGGGAGGTGAACCATAAATTTGAATTGGATTGTCCGGGACCTTCTATATTCCCTTTTGCCTTTCGTTTATTCAAAAATTCTTTTTGCGCCGAATCATCACATCCAAAAACCAATCCACCTTGCCAGCGGGTGAAATCGCCAATCACTTTTAAATAAGATGAACGTGGACGAATACCGGCCGAATTGAATACCGAAAAGGACTGAGGGAAATGCCAAAACATTCCATGCATTGTCATTAAATATTCGGGGTTTTCAGGCGTTCCAACGTCCCTAATACGCGGCCATTCGGTATTCCAGCCATGCGCACCATCATAACTATGGCTAGCTTTAGGGAGTCTAAAAAAGGACCATTTACCAGAACCTCTGACACCCAGCAGCACCGATTTATGGTCCCAGCCTGTTGCCCAAATAGCATCAGTTTCGGGATTTTTATTTCCATAAATTCCTCCTGGACCAGTTACCTCAACAAATTGATTACGACGAACAACTTTCCAATCTTTTCCATCCCACTCCGCTAATGCGCCAGATTCAATATCAAATTGCTTAAGTGCCTTATCTCCAGACTCTCCATTATTTGAATAAACCATCACACCTTGACCTGAATAAAGTCCTTTACCATGTGCTCCCGGTAAAAGTGCACTGCTAAAATTATTAGCAATGTCATTCGTCTTCATTTTTTTCAAATTACCATCCTCATACAGTAATTTGGTGCTAAGATTATGTACGTCAAGTTCATAAAAACCTTCCTCCATGGTACCTAAGAGCAATTTGTTTTCTGGGTTTTTAAGACCTCTTGCCAAGCCCGTATGTCGGCCAGGCGCTTGACTATATGGAATGGCTCGAACATTGCCGCTCGAATTAATCGCATAGGGTCCAATAAATAACTGATTACTCTCGCGGTGAATCATGCGATTCGCTGGAGTTCCCCCAATACTTTCAGGTCTCGTTTTTCTAGTTAAATCCGGGCTAATTTCATACAACTTATCGGAAGAGCCAAAAGGCAAATGTGGGCCATAAGTAATTACCCAAAGTTGATTAGCCCAAGGTACCACGGCCCCTGTTCCGCATTCGCCTTCATTGTTATAATATGCCAAATGGGGGTAAATTCCACTGATTTGGCGGTAATTGCTTGTTAACTGCGCATTTGAAACAAAGCTCAAAAGCCCGCTCACCATCATTCCTAAAATGGTGGATTTGAATATAGTTTTTAACATCTTTACATCATTAAATTTTTAGTTAAACCCGAGTACTTCCTGGATTTTTCATCAGTTGGTATAACTCTTCCAAGTGATTGGCGTACACCCCTTTGGGGGAAGCCGATTTTTTGATGCAAATGGAAGCCGCTTTACCTACAATTTCCCCCATCATGCCACAGGTTTTCATGACTCTTACAGGACCAAGTCCAGTTTTTGAAACGCTGATGCATCGGCCCGCCATGAATAGATTTTTGATGTTTCTACTGTACAGAGTCCGGTAAGGCGCCCAATAAACTTCTCCATACTGGTATTCAACCCCACGCGTATAATCGGCGACAAATTCATTGTCTTCAAACCCATTTTGGAATTCTTTTTTTGGTGTATGTAAATCCACATGCCAAGAACAAGGAAATGCGGGGTCTTCAAATTTTCTTTGTTGTTTAAAGTCCTCTGCATCCAAAATAACATCACCCATCAAACGGCGAGATTCCCTTTTGCCCGCAATAAAAGCGGACCAACCCAAGCGGTGTTTGGGATACATTTTATCCACATTTTTAAGCACGTCCCAAGCGCCATACATGGCTCTAAAATTATGGTCTCTGATGAGTTCAATTTGATTGACTTGATCTTTGTTGAACCCGCTTTCCCAATACCACATATTAGCAAAAGACTGTAATCCTTCTTTGCCAAAAGTTTTTACCCCTTTTCTTCCTGGAAATGGTTTATCAGACAAATCTAGGGCCCAAGGGCAACGTGGAAAAGGTTGATTATAATCGCCAATGTCGCATTTAAGCGCCAAAGCACTTTTGTCTTTGCATTCACAGGCCAGAACTTCCTCCTTGTTGGTGGCATCCAACACATTGAATAGGTTGGAACTGCCCATTAAATTTTCGGCCTTGTACTCAAAATCGGCACCTGCTTTAAATCCGATGGTCGCATCACCTGTGCAATCCGCAAATAATTTACCTGATAATTTAGTTTGTTTGGCCGTCAATGTGGATTGAATGACCAAAGAACGGATAACCTCATCCTTGGTTTCTACGGCAATCACCCGATGATTCAATAAAAGGGTAATATTCGGTTCTGCTTTGACAATTTGCAGTTTCCTAGCATCATCATAATATTTGGCAGATACACCATTTAAGACTTCATTGGGGCCTTTTTTGATGGGAGGAAGAATTTCATTGACAATATCACCAATGTGAGGGAAAAGTGCCTTGTTGGTATGTCCCTCTGGCCAAACTCTCACTTCCGAACTTCCATTGCCCCCCAAAACAGGCCTATCTTGAATCAGTGCAACTTTGATTCCATTGCGTGCTGCAGAAATGGCCGCACAAGTGCCTGCTAATCCTCCACCGGAAACAATTAAGTCAAACTCCCCTCCATTTTCAGGATTTTCAGGCAATCCCAATAGATTTCGACGAAATTTTGTCAAAGCTTCTAAATCGTTGCTCGGCTGAAATTGGGTGTCTTTACAGAATAAAATGGCTTCGCAACGGCCTTCAAAACCGGTTAAATCATGCAAGGCAAGACTCGCTTTGGACCCTACTTTGACTACTCCACCGTCGTGCCAATGCCAAGTAGCGCTTTTGGTACCAAAGGTTTCTTTGATGGCTTTCCCATTTAATATAAGTTGAAATTTACCCGGCGCACCAGGTGCATTCCACGGAGCCACCCAATCTTTGGTTCGTACCCAAACACGGTAAGAGCCCGCCATAGGAAATTGAATTTCGGTAGTAGCATCTTGCACAGGTATTCCCAAGCCATGAGCTAATAAATAGGGAGAGCCCGTTTGTCCCATGGATTGCTGGTCTAATTCCCAGCCACCATGATTTTTAAACTGCTCCGCCTCTATGAATACAAACTCTTGACTAGCAAATTTAGATTTACCACGAGCGATTAAAGGCATATTGCTTGCCAAAAGAGCAAGACTTGCATTTCCCATTAATCCAATAAATTGACTTCTTTTCATGTTAATTCAATTAAAGCAATCTTAAAAATTTAATTTATGAAATTGTCCCCTATTAACAGGCTAGAGGATACGATTACGCCATAATCTCTTGCCCTGATGGCATTCATCGCTTCTAAAACAGAGTTATCAATTTCCTTCAGTCCAATTTTTGCCTCCACATCCAACAAAAGAAGGTACGCGTAGCGAATAAAATTTTCTTCTGGTTCTATCAAAAGGCAGTTTAATAACCACGTTTCATCAATTCCTTTTTTCCAAACCAAGCCATTGAAAGAAGTGAATTGAGCAATAGCACGGTTGTCATTATTTGTAACCCATGTATTTGTGTTCAAACGAATATTTTGAAAGACCATGGGGATGGTGTCGTAAATAAAACCTAATGCGGTTGTCCAAATTCCACAATTGAAGCAGTACATCTTGGATCTCTATATTTTAAAGGATTAACGATTATTTTGGCTCTTGCAGAGCAATTATTTGACTGCCAATGTAAGTAAAAAAATGAGTAATGAGGCAAATCATATTCATTTTTCTAGACATTCTTAAAAAATTCACTGCCGAAATTATTTAATAATTCCTTCATTATGGCTTAACGAAGCCCTAAAGTTGATAAGGTAAATTTGATTCATCAATTTAACGCTGATGGGTCAATCACCACACAAAACAAGTTACAAGACAATCGTCATTTCCGACTTACACTTGGGAAGTAATGGGGCTAAAGCCAAAGAAGTTAATGAGTTTTTACGCGCAAATTCTTGTCAACAATTAATCCTTAATGGGGACATCATCGACGGCTGGCAATTGAAAAAAGGGGGCTCTTGGAAAAAAAAGCATACCGGTTTTTTTAGAGCCGTGTTGAAAATGATGGACAAATTTGATACCGAAGTCATTTATTTGCGGGGGAACCACGACGACTTTTTGGATCAAATTTTACCCATCAAAATTGGAAAGCAATTTTCCATCCGACAAGACTACATGTTGAATACTTTTGGCAAGAAATATTTCATCACCCATGGAGATATCTTCGATAGCATCACCAGTCAAATGAAATGGCTCGCCTATTTAGGTGATATAGGTTATACGTTTCTTTTATGGCTCAATAAATGGTACAATCAATACCGAAAATGGAATGGGAAACCCTATTATTCGCTGTCCCAAACGATTAAACAAAAGGTGAAAATGGCAGTCAATTTCATTTCTGATTTTGAAGAAAAATTGGCAGAACTCGCCATCGCCAAAAATGCAGATGGCATCATTTGTGGACATATTCACAAGGCCGAAATCAAAGAAATCAAGGGCATTGCTTACATGAATTCTGGAGATTGGGTAGAATCCATGACGGCATTGGTAGAAACACATGCTGGCGAATGGCTGCTTGTTGCCTATCCAGATTTTGATTTAGAAAAAGATTTAGCCGGAATTAACATCACATCCAATCAAATATTCGCATAAGATGGGCAAATTTATTTTTACCGTACAAGGGGAAGGACGAGGACATTTAACCCAAGCCATTTCACTGACGCAAATAGCCAGAGAAGCTGGCCATGAAGTCATTGGCTACGCTGTAGGAACGTTTGAAGGAAGAATCATACCCGATTTCTTCAAGGATTTCATTGGCGACACACCCATTATTCAATATGAAAGTCCTTCCATCAATTACGGAACCGGGAAATCTGTTTTATTAGGAAAAACCGCCTCACAAGCCTTTACCAAATTTGGCACTTATTGGAAAAGCGCGAGCCAATTGGGCGCATTTATTCAAGAATTACAACCCGATGGTTTGGTGAATTTTTATGAATCCATCACAGGTTTGCACAATCTGATGACAGGATCAAAAATACCTTGTATGTCTATTGGACACCAATATTTACTACTCAATAAACATTTTACAGCATTACCCGAGAAAAAGTTGGATCAATTTTTATTGAACCTCAACACAAAAATTACGGCAATAGGATCCAAAAAGTTGCTAGGATTATCTTTTCGAGAGATCGAAAATGATGAAAATATTTCGGTTGTGCCTCCTTTATTGAGACAAGAAGTCAAATCGATTGAAACTGAAGAAGGAAATAGTTGGTTGGCTTATTTAACACATTACCGCCTTGCGGATGACATCATCGAGTGGTCTGAAAAGAACCCAAGCGTAAAATTGGATTGCTTTTGGGATCATGCAGAACATAAAAAAACCTACCAATATTCGGATTCCTTAACTTTCCATCCAATTGATGCAAAAAACTATTTAGCCAAAATGAAGACCTGTGCAGGCTTAATCTCAACCGCTGGATTTGAATCTGTGGCGGAGGTGATGTATTTAGGAAAACCTGCCATGATGGTTCCTGTGCCAAATCACATTGAACAAATGATCAATGCTTTTGACGGTGAATTGTCTGGTGCGGGTGTTGCGGCGAAGGAATTTGATTTGGATGTATTTAAAAATTACCTCCCCAATTACGTGTCGGTGAAAGAAGATTATCGAAACTGGGTAAGTACTTCTCCGAACAAAATGCAGGAACATTTGCGGGCCTTGCTGTTCAAAGATAAAAAGAGGAATCCATTCAAAAACAGGTTCAAAGGATTCAATCCATTCAGAAATGGAAAATTGTCTTTGCCCAATGGAGTAAATTAGTTTAAATGAAAAATAGTTAATCAAAAATGCCAGATTTTATCTGGTATTTTTTTGTGCGGATTCTGATTAAATTAAAAATTCAATTGAGCTTGTAACCTAAGCATACTTCCCGATTGTAAATTATTCTGTAGCTTAAAATCTTCTGCTCTCCTTGTAGCTTGGGTAAACATTGCGACTAATTCAAAATATTTATTGGGTTGCCACTCTACACCCAGTTCAGTTTCATCCACCTGATAACTTCTTGCATCTAGCTCATGTTTTTTCCCACCCGTATAATGTTGTAGGCGGATGAATGGAATTAATATTTGTTTCTTTAAATCAATTTTGTAAGACGCTGTAATATAACCGCCTGATAATTTTTTATTTTCGATTGCATCAGTCTCCTTATTAAATTCAGGACCTGTTCCCACATTATATTCCGCTTGTATGCCGAAAGGTTTCGGGTATAAAACAAAACTGGCTGCAATTCTTTCATCAAGATACGATTTATTGGCATTTACACCCACACCAGCACTTAATTGATCCGCAGCCATCGTCCATTGACCCGAATAAGCTTGAATTCCTCCTTCCATGATTTGATTTTTCACTTGAATAGGGTACGATAAACGAGCGACAATGTGTGAAGAATTATTGGCTTCAGGCTTATTGGCTGTTTGGCCATTGTAAACACCTAATCCGAATACGCCATAATCTCCTGAACCTTTTAAACCATCCGATACTAAAGAAGTGTATATTTTACGAATATTAATTGGTGCCCAGTAAAAAAATATTCCTAAATCTCTTTCATTAGATACAGCACTATTCAAGGCATCATTACGATCCAATGGTAAACGATTTTGAGAGGATTGCATATTTTCAAATCCAAAAGGTACTTTACTTTGTCCCACACGAAATCGAAATTCATTTTTAGCGTCTAAACCAAGATCAAAATAGGCATCTCGGATTTGGCCAAAATGTAAACTGCCTGAGGAGGCACTACTAGCAAAATCAGGTTGTATATAAAAATAGACGCGCTCACTTATTTGACCACTAAAAATAATACGTAATCGACGAATAAAAAATCCGCCATTATCGCCAATACTTCTATCTCCTTGTTCGGATTTAAGTTTATCATTTGTTTCAAACAAACGATTATATCTTACTTGCGCATAGCCCCTAATTTGAAAGGAATCATACCATTTTTTTGAGGTAGAGACCGCTTGACCCAAAGAATTAAATAGGCAAAGAAATACCAGTCCTCCTGTGAAGAAAGTTTTTAATTTCATGATATATTGGTGTATTTTCGGGTGATCAATTTAAACCACCTGACTTAAAATTAATTAATTAGTTATCCTACAATCCAGCGGAAGAAAACGAATAAAAGTGCCGAAAGAAGGATAGTGACAGGCAAAGTTAAAACCCATGCCATTAGGATATTTTTTACTGTACCTCCTTGCAAATTTTTAACCCCTTTGCTAGCCACCATGGTCCCTGCAATACCAGAAGATAACACGTGAGTGGTGCTTACAGGCAATTTATAGGCGGTAGCCAAACCGATTGTTATTGCCGCAATTAATTCAGCAGAGGCCCCTTGTGCATAGGTTAAATGATTTTTACCTATTTTCTCGCCGATGGTCACGACTATCCGCTTCCAGCCCACCATGGTACCCAGGCCTAGTGAAAGCGCTACAATCCACATTACCCAAATAGGTGCAAAATCCGTTACGCCAGCAATTCCATTTGAAGAGGATGAACCATAGGTAAAGAATGGTCCTTTGTCTCCAGCAGTTGCGGATTTTAATATTTTTTTATCCCCAGAGGAAAGATCAACCGATTCGCTTTCCAACAATTTCTTCGCATTTTTATTGATCGTCAAAGCAGCTTTTCTGATATCAAATTTTTGGGTGGTTGTTAGCGTTTTTGTACTCGCTCCGCTTGAAATAATCGTTTGTAATGCAGCAGTTGATTCCAATAATTTATGATAGCTATCTCGTTCTTTTTGAGACAAAGGGATGGTATCAATTTTAGCAGATACGGTTTTGATGGTTGTTAAACTGGTTTGAACTTTAGATAAATCTAAATTGGTATTTATCGCAAAATATCCTGGAAGAAAGGCAATCAAAATAACCATCACTAAACCAATCCCTTTTTGACCATCATTTCTACCATGGAAAAAAGAAACAAGGGTACAAGTTGTTATCAATATGGCTCTAATCCACATGGGTGGTGGCGACTTCTTTTTTGGCTCCTTGAAAATTTCTTTATTTTTAACCAATTTTCGAAGGATGTACATCAAGATAATCGCTAAGGCAAATCCAAACAAAGGAGAAAGTAACAAAGCTTGACCCACTTCAATGACTTTATCCCAATTGACAGCCGAGATACCAACATTTGAATTTTCTGGCAATAAAGCGTGCCCCACTCCAACACCAATAATCGACCCAATTAAGGTATGAGAACTACTTGCAGGAATTCCAAAATACCACGTGCCTAAATTCCAAATAATTGCAGAAAGCAACAATGAAAGTGCCATGGCCATCGAATGATAGACATTGGAATCCATGAGGAGTTCCGTGGGCAATAGTCCTATGATGCTCATTGTTACTCCTACTCCACCGGTCAATAATCCCAAAAAATTCATAAAACCAGACCAAACAACAGCTTGTGTTGGTTTTAATGAATGGGTGTAAATAACCGTTGCAACGGCATTAGCGGTATCGTGAAATCCATTCACGAATTCAAATGCACAAGCCGCAAAAAGGCAGAAAAATAGTAAAAATAAAAGGGTGGGATCTAATCCAAACATGATAAATTAAGGTATATTGGTGCAAATTCAAGTCAAAATTAGACCTTAGAATTTCTCCCAATGTTAAGGAATTGTTAAGGAATTGTTAATAAAAATGTGAATAGCATAATTCATTACGAATTTAAACTTATTATACATGAAAGACTACTCCTGACAATTAACATTCGGTTAAATTTTAAACCTATCACAAGCTAATAGGGTTATATAACTTAATTTCGCATTTTTACATTGAATTTCCATCAAACAATGATCAAACCCTGGATTTATTTAATGCTTGCTGCGGGCCTAGAGGCAGCATGGACCTACTCACTACGTAAATTAGATATGGCTCAATTAAAGGCTGCAATAATTGAAAACCCCTTTTTCAGTAAAGCTGTCGGAATACAATTTGGCTATTTATTGACCTACTTAGGCCTTGGATTAGCCAACATCTTTTTCCTTTCTTTGTCAATGAAGTCGATTCCCATGACCGTGGCCATTGCTACCTGGACTTCAGTTTCTTTGATATTGATTAAGATGATTGACGTATTCTTTCTTAAAAACCCCACTAATTTGTATGAAATCTTTTTTCTTACTTTAATAATCGTGGGCATTATTGGCTTGAAATTTAGTGCAACAAATCAATGAGGTAATTTAGGTAAGAGGTAATAATGCGAATTAAGAGTTGAAATTATTATTAGGGTCTGTTCTAAACGTATGTTTAAAAGCGAATTTGAATCTGCTATTTCCTTATTTCTTTTACAGAAATGGAATTTATTGGCTTTTTCTTTTTCTGAGGCATTTCTTTTTTTTCAAAAAAAGAAACAAAAAAACTTTTTTCTTTTGCTTAATCCAAGACGAAT
>JBILRJ010000212.1:0-5460 GCA_044372695.1 Spirosomataceae bacterium | reverse complement strand
CATATTCCTCTTTTGGTAGCCTTAGTAACAGGGGATCTTATTTCTGGCGAAGCAGCTATGGGTACACTTCGCATGTTGATGACCAAACCCATTTCCCGCAATCAGTTATTGTTGTCCAAATTTTTTGCAGGAGGTTTATACACTCTTTTAATTGTTTTTTGGCTAGGTTTCATGGCGGTTGGAATAGGTCGATTTTTGTTTGGTACGGGTGATATGATGGTGCTTAACTCAGATGGATTGGTTATTTTAATGGAAAACGATATTCTTTGGAGATATGTTGGAGCTTTCTGTGTGGCTTTTTTAGCGCTTTTTACCATTAGTTCTTTGTCCATTTGCCTTTCTTGTTTTTCCAATAATTCGATTGGACCCATCGTAAGTACGATGGCGATTATTTTGTTTTTTACCATCATTGGTACCTTGGACGTGCCTGTTTTTGACCCAATTAGACCTTTTTTATTTACTACGCACATGGCCTCATGGAGATCATTCTTTGAAGATCCATTACCTTGGCTCCAAATTAAAGAATCCATTGCAATTCTTTTGGTACATAATTTGTTTTTTATTGGAATTTCAATGCTTACTTTTCACCGAAAAGATATTACCACCTAATGAAATACTTCCTATTTCTTTGCCTTCCTTTTTGTTCTTTTGCCCAGCAAGCCGATGAATTATTTTTGCGTTTAAGTCAAAAATTTAAATTGGTACAACATTATGAAGTTGTTGCTCAAATTAAACCCAACATACCCTTTATCAAGATTTTTCCTGTTCGGGCAAATATAAAATATACTTATCCATCTAATTTTCAAGTAAAATCTTCCGGAATTTCTATTTTGCCCAAAAATGGCTTTTCTGAATTGCCTTTGTTATTTAGTCAGAACAAACAATTTTCGGTCATTTCTTCTGGAAATGAATTGATTCAGGGCGTTCGCGCAGAGATCATTACTTTGTTGCCTCAGAATAACGAGGGAGATTTGGTTTTGGCCAAACTTTGGGTAGATACACAATCCATGGTCATTTTGAAATCTGTCATTACCAGTTTGTCTAACGGAACCATCATTACCGAATTTGAGTATTCAATAGAAAAAAAATGGGGTTTGCCTGAACGTATGAAGTTTACCATTGACGTAAAAAAATTCAAAATACCTAAAGGAATTGCCACAGACCTTAATCACACCAAACGAGTGATTGATGATGGAAAAGCCTCTAAAAAAGGGAGTATTGAAGTTATTTTTGGTAAATATCGGGTAAATGAATAAGTGATTTTTTAGGGCTTAAACTCCCTGATTGATTTCCATTTTCATGCCATTTTGCACCATTTTCTGATGCATGATTTTAAACCATAGGGGAGGCACTAGTGAGAGCAATATCATGCCCGGGTAACCCGTAGGCATTTGAGGAGCATCTTCCATATGTCGCAATATTTGGTATTTTCTGGAAGCTAAATAATGGTGGTCGCTGTGGCGACTCAGTTCAAATAACATGATTCGGCCGACTACGTGATTACTGTTCCAACTATGCTGCGGTTTTACTCGCTCATATAACGTTTCCGACTTTTTTTCACGATTTAAGCCATAATGTTCTATGTAATTGACTGTTTCTAAAAGCGTTGCACCAATCAATGCAGCTACTAAAAATCCAAACATCGCAGTTAAACCAAAGAAATAAAAAATGCCAAGTACAAATGTTAATTGAATAAGTTTAAACCCAAACATTTCATTGTTGAGCCAAGGTAAAAATTGATTTTTCTTTTTAGATTCATCGACGGCAATCCGCCATGCACCTAGGTAAGATCCTTTGAATGTTTGAATCCAAAATGCGTAAACATTTTGCTTGAACTTAGCAGAACTTGGATCCTGTGGTGTAGCTACATCTTTGTGATGGCCTTTGTTGTGTTCAATAAAAAAGTGCATGTAAAGGCTAGTTAATAACAGAAGTTTGGCCAAAAATTGTTCAAATGGCTGTTTTCTGTGACCCAATTCGTGCCCTACATTGATGCCAAATACTCCACAAAGTAGGCCCATAGAAACTATTCTTCCTATTTTGTCTACAATACTTATTTCGCCTTGGATACTGAGAAGGAACAAGTACAGGGATGTGAATTGTAATGGGACCGTTAGCCAAATGATGAGGTCGTAAATTTTATTGGTTTTGGCTAATTGCTCCTCTACTTCATTTAGGTTTTTCGCATCCGGTTTGATAAATAATTCAAGTACGGGAACAAAAAAGAAGAGGAAAAATAATGGGATCCAGCAGTATATTCCCGTGTAGGAAAATGCAAGATAGCTCCATAAATATAAGATAAACGGAATAACGTATTTTAGATATGGAAGAAAATTGGACATTTGTAAATATATGAAAAAATTCAATCCGCCTTCCTGAATTATGTTTTAATTATAATTAAGTTCGCCACGCAACTATTTTATTACTGATCAGAATTATCAAATCTACATCAAAGTAGGACCTTCACGTCGTCTATCGGAATTGCGTTCTCCAACAATAGGTAAAACAAGGTCTCGCTTTGTGAATAGAATTTCGACGACATTTGTCCAATATGCAATGGTTAAGTTTAAAATTAAAATAATTGAAAATATTTCTTGATTAAAAATCTATTTAACCTTAAATATGAATTTTTAATATGGTGATCTACATAGAATTCAGAAGGCAATAAATTGAATTTAATTGCATCATCATTATAATTATTTATGTGAGAAAAATAAAAAGCCATCACACTAGTAAATATATTATACTCATTCATCAGTTTAAATCTTGCTTCTTTTAAAGAGGCTCTTTTTTCATTGTATAGTTTATCTGAATTTTCTAAAATATATTCTATTTGTTTACAGGCTTTTTTATGGTTATTAATATCTAATTCAATGAAGGAATTTGGGTTGAAATAATTTTGAATGTTTTTACATCCATGATAAATGGGAACTGTATAGGCTAAATAGCAATCAGCGATTTTCTCTGTCCAATAATCATTAATATGTGAATTTTCAATGGATATACTAAACTTGTAATTTAAAAGTCCTTCCGCCTTATCCTCTATGGGATTAATGTTTTTTCCAAAAAAGTCTATTTCATTTTTGAATTCCTTTTGTACCTTTTCAAAAAAACGAAATCTTTTTATATGACCCGGGAAATGTGTTTTTCCGGAAGATATGAATGAAATTTTCTTGTTTTTTAGGGGTTCTTCTAAGTTAGAAAGTCTCTCAAAGTCGTATGAAGGAATAGATTCCAAATTTACCCCAAAATGCCAGTTTAATGATTGTTGATACTGATAATGTGAAGGATGCTTTATGTTGTTGTGGGAAGAAATTACATGACTGAATTGCTTTAAAAACGAACTCGAATATTTTCGACTAAATGGGGGTTCTCCTGCAATAAAAATCAACCCATTTTTTTTACATTTAATTTGAATTTCATTAATTAATTTTTCTTGTACAACCACAATATCCCAAACTATATCATCATAGCAATTTTCAAAAAACTCAAATGGCCCTAATTGGTTTTGGGGAGGCATTTGCCTCATAAAAATATTATTTCCCCACGAAGTGATTATATTAACTTTTATCTTATCCATACCATTAAATAAATTTAGAACCATTGCTTGACTAAAAAAATGAAAATAGCTTCAAGCATTTGTCAATTATAGTCAATTAATAAGAATAAGCAAATATCTATTATGTTTAATTAAAAATACGTATTTCCATAGAGTCCCAAAAATCAGAAATAATGAAGTCAGCTTATTCAAAAATAATTTGAATAATATCTACCCATTAGCTTGAATCGTGTAATTTGTCAAACGGTTGAAAATTTAGAAGTTATTTTAATCGATTTGAGTGATCGGCTCGCTTCATTGGTTCTGATTGCGAGCAAAAGGCTATTCCATACAAATTAAAAATATTTCAATTTGAACATTTTGTATAATGAGAGTTCTGATATTTGAAATCTTATTTTGTATAAATACCTTTATTCTATTAATTATTAGCAAATATAGATAAATATGTTACTGATATCTTTTATGCATTATTTTGTATTTTTTTTATAAAATTGATTTGGAATATCAAGTGATTATTCCGTAGTGCTATTAAGGCTCCGCCGACTTATTTATAAAATTGTGTAATTTTAAGTTCAATCAACAATTATCATGAATCGATATTTTTACCTTATTGTTTTATTATCAACTTTCACTTTTTCATCTTTTTCCCAATCCTTGCGAATAGAACCATTGAATTGGTGGGTCGGCATGAAAAATCCTAAATTGCAAATTCTGATTCAGGGTAATGATTTGAAGGGATCCGAGGTTCTTTCTTCCAAAGCGGGATTGAAAATTACAAAAGTTCATTTTGCAGATAGTCCCAATTACTTATTTTTAGATTGTTTTGTTGCCCCAAATGCACAAGCCGGGAGTTATCCTCTAATCATAAAAAAGGCTGGAAAGATTTTACATACCATTAATTATCGATTGGAAGCAAGAGAAAAAGGTTCGGCCAATCGCTCAAGTTTTGGTCCTCAAGATGTCATCTATTTGATTACTCCTGATCGATTCGCTAATGGTGATGAAAGCAATGATGCAGCACCTCAATTGCTGGAACCTCAACCCATAAGATCTGAAATGTATGGTCGACACGGTGGCGATATCAAAGGAATACAAGATCGCTTGGATTACATCAAAAACATGGGTTTTACGGCTATATGGAACATGCCTTTGTTAGAAAATGATCAAAAAAGAGAAAGTTACCATGGCTATTCCATTACCAATCACTACCAGATAGATCCCCGTTTTGGAACGAATGAACAATACCGTCAATTAACCAAGGAAGCCAAATCCAAAGGCATTAAAATGATTTCAGATGTGGTGCTTAATCACATTGGGGATGGCCATTATTGGATGAAGGATTTACCTTTTAAGAATTGGTTGAATTATAATGGTAAGTTTGTGTCTACCACCCACCATCGAGAAGTTCAACAAGATCCACATGGTTCGAAGGCTGATCTTAAATTACAAGTGGAAGGTTGGTTTGTACCGACCATGCCTGATTTGAATCAAAACAATCCATTTCTTGCCACTTATCTGATACAAAATTCAATTTGGTGGGTGGAATATGCTGATTTAGGAGGTATTCGCATCGATACCTATCCTTATTCGGTCAAAGAGTTTGCCAATCGATGGTCTAGCGCTTTGCTGAATGAATATCCGAAATTGAACTTGGTAGGAGAAGAGTGGTCAAGTAACCCCATCATCACTTCTTATTGGCAAAAAGGCAAAGTGAATGCCAATGGTTTTGTTTCTACACTTCCTTCTTTGATGGATTTTCCTTTGCAAAGTGTAATAGCAGAATCTTTGAATGAAAACGACAAAGAATGGGGGAAGGGTTTGATGAAATTATATACCGCATTGAGTAATGATTTGGTTTATCCTGACCCTTACAATCTAGTCGTTTTTGGAGATAATCATGA
>JBILRJ010000022.1:0-19894 GCA_044372695.1 Spirosomataceae bacterium | reverse complement strand
GGCGACAAAAAATGGTCAGAACCCTTTTTAATGGCCGATACTCCCAATATCCCGGATTGCAATCCTGTTTTGTTTTTAAACCAACAAAACAAGCTTTTTTTAGTTTGGATTGCCGTGCAGGCCAACCAATGGGAACAATCAATTTTGAGAGTTCGTACTTCCAATAATTACCAAAATGCTGGCGCGCCTGTTTGGGAGTGGCAAGATAATATCTTACTCAAACCCAATGATCAATTTGCGAAGGAAGTAGCCTCTAAATTAAAACAATTACCTGAACACCATATTGGTTGGGCGGGCTATGCACCCAAATACGATCAATTGATCACAAAAGCAAGTGAAGATGCTACAAAGAGAAGTATTGGATGGATGACAAGAATCAAACCTTTGGTTTTAGAAAACAATAAAATCATCCTACCGCTATATTCCGATGGGTATAATTTTTCAATGATGGCCATATCCGATGACCAAGGAGAATCTTGGCACCCAAGTTTACCATTAGTGGGAAGAGGCCCAATTCAACCCGCCCTTGTTCAATTAAAAAGTGGCAAAATTTTAGCCTATTGTAGAGATAGTGGGGATAATCCTCCGAGAGTACACATCAGTGAATCAACTGACCAGGGTGAATCTTGGACTGCCTCCACAAAATCCGATATTCCAAACACCGCAAGTGTAGAGCTTTTACTCTTACAAGATGGGCGCCTCGCTTTTGTAGGAAATGATATAGAAGATGGAAGATATCAGTTGAGCCTATTTTTATCCAATGATGAAGGCAAATCTTGGAAATGGAAAACTTTTATTGAAAAAGTAGAACCCAATAAAGGTAGTTTTTCCTATCCAAGTTTGAGTCAAAGTAAGGATGGATTGTTACACCTCTCCTATTCTTCTCACATGGAGAAAGATCAAAAATCGATTAAATATGTGGTCATAAATCCCTCCAAAATAAAATAAAGTTCACTCATTGTTCTCTAAAACTTAATATGAAAAATTTCCAATCATTTGTGTTATTGAGCATTTTATGCTTTAACGCTATCCACCCAAGCTTGGGTCAAAAACAGCCACAGCCCGTTTACCAAGACAAACCTTTTTGGCAAGATTATAGCGTCAAATATTATCTAACTAAAGACCAAAACACTAATCTGATCAATGCAGAAGCCGACAGAAATGGTAATATTATTTTGATGGGTTCAAATGGAACTTTTTTACCCCATGATGGCGAATTTCTGTATCCTGGAACTTTGATCAAAGACACAAAATATCGTACCAGCGCTCCCAAGAAAATAAGTGGATTCAATAAGTACCAAAATCAATTCATTTTAATCGATGATAAAGCCGTTTTAAGCCATGCTTTTGCAGGAAGTATTTACTCTCACCATGAATTAGCAACTGCCAATCAAGTGGTTGGAGGCAAGGATTTCAGCTTTTTAATTTCAGATGGACAAAACATTCATTTGATTCAAAATTCGAATACTTTGATCAAATTGGCCATACAAGATGATACCGTTTTAGACATGATTTACCAGGCATCTAGCCAACAGTTTTTTATATTGGGTAAACAATCGATTTATTGCCTTTCTCCAACTCAAAAAAGCTTAAAAAAATGTTTTACGGGTGGACCATTCACCGCTTTTGACATCGCTGAAAACTCGAATCAATTGTATGTGGGCACCAATGATGGTTACTTCATTTTTGACACAAAAACTCAAAAACAGTCGGGTGAAATACAACAAAAATTACCTTGGACAGACATCACTGCCATTAAAAAAATAGGCGATAAAGTGTGGTTTGGAACGACAAAAGGTGCATTTGCTTTGAAATCCAATGGAAAATTTGATTACTACAACGGAGAAAGGTGGTTGCCCAGCAATGAGGTAAAACATATCTCTGAAGGGCCTAATCATTCTGTTTTAATTACAACAAATGCAGGTTTAGGTCAAATATGTTTCAAAAAAATGACCTTGCACGATAAGGCCGTATTTTATGATCAACAAGTGCGAAAGAGACATATTCGAAATGGATTTAATGCCTCTTTGGACAATATTCAAAAAGGAAATTTAAGCACAGGATATTTAGCAGATTCAGACAATGATGGACTTTGGACTTCCATGTATTTGGGTGGAGAAATTTTCCGATATGCGGTCACAAAAGATCCAGAAGCCTTGCAAAATTGCAGAGAATCCTTGGATGCCATGGAGCGCCTGTACAAACTAACTCCGGTTCCAGGTTTCCCTGCCCGTTCATTTGAAAGAAGAGGTTTTATATCCAGCTTATCTGATCCTGAAAGATGGCAACATTCGCCAGATCCGGAATGGGATTTTAAATCGACAACCAGCAGTGACGAAGTGATTGGGCATATTTTTGCTTTTGGAGCCATGGCTGAATTGGTAGCTGATCCAGATTTAAAAAAGCGTTCGATTGTTTTGATTGATACCTTGATGTCGCATATTTTAAAGAACAATCTTTATTTGATCGATTTTGATGGCAAACCTACCATGTGGGGAAAATGGCATCCAGATTATGTCAATTCTTTTCCCAAAAATGTAGGTGACCGAAAATTAAACTCATCCAACATCACTGCGATGCTTCAAACTGCTTACCATTTTACTAAAAAAGAAAAATACAAGCAAAAAGCCTTTGAGTTGTTAACCAAATACGGCTATTATGAAAATCTCATGCGTCCATTCAGTATTTTAGGTCAAGCTGATCCTAATGCGGATGAGCATGCCAAAAACATGTCGGATAGTTGGAATCACTCGGACGACGAAATGTATTATGTAGGTTATTGGGGATTGTATCGATATGCTTTCAATGACACCTTAAAAGCTAGTTTCAAAAAATCCATCATTGATCATTGGCAAATTGAACGTCCTGAAAAAGAAGGTGCTTGGAATATTTTTACGGCTTTGACTAAAACAAATCAATTTGATTTGGATGAGGCAGCCTGGTATTTGAGGGAACATCCGATGGATTTAATCGATTGGAATATTCAAAATAGTCATAGAAAAGACATTGTAAAAATTCCAGATAATTTCCGCAAACAAACAACACAAGAAGTATTGCCTCCAGATGAAAGGCCAGTCCAAAGACACAACGCCAACATGTTCGATTTAGACAGAAATGGTGGAAATGGACTCTCAGAGCATAGCGCGGGAGACATTTGGTTATTGCCTTATTGGATGGGAAGGTATTTGGGGGTTATTTCGGAGCCAAAGAGATGATGTAAGATGTATGATGTATGAGGTATGAGGTAGAGACGCACGGCCGTGCGTCTTGAGGTAAGAGGTATGTAAAAGTAGAGTCGACCTTTGGGGTAATTCTAACAAATAATTTAAATAAATGAAATACACTTGGTTAAATTATTGTTGGATCATTCTTTTAAGCATCTCCAGCATTGGTTTTGCGCAAACAAGCATCCAAATTTCTGCGCACAGAGGAAAATCAGGATTAGCACCTGAAAACACTTTGGCGACTTTTCAGAAAGTTTTAGAAATGGGCGTGGATTTCATTGAAATAGATGTTCGAACCACTCTGGATAATCAATTAGTCATTTTACATGACGGCACATTAAACAGAACAACGAATGGAACTGGTCCTATTGCTCAATTAACTTTGACAGAAATAAAGCGTTTAAAAGCCAACAAAGGATGGGAACAAGCATTTCCAGAAGAAGGAATTCCAACCTTGGAAGAAACGTCACAGCTAATTTCAAGTTGGAATAAAACTCATTCTAAAAAGACTTACATCTATGTCGATTGTAAGCAAGTCGCAGCCAAACCTTTGGTCGAAATGTTACAAAAGTATGATTTGGCGGAGCACTCCGTTTTTTATGGATCGGATGATTTTCTTGAACAATTGAAAGAAGTTTTTCCCGCTTCCAAACGAATGCCAAGTTTAAACGCGGCATCAGATATTGACGCTAAAATTTCCCGCCTAAAGCCTTATGCCCTTGATGTTTCTTGGAAAATTTTGAACGAAAATTTGGTTCAACATATTCATGAAAAAAAAGTCAAAGTATTCACCGACGTTTTGGGATTATTAGACAATCGGATTAATTATCAAAAGGCCATCGATTGGAAGGTGGATTTGATACAAACGGATCATGTTGGTTCGATTAGATAGAAAAGAAGTAAGATGTATGATGTAGAGACGCACGGCCGTGCGTCTGAGGTAAGAGGTGATTTGTAATAGATAGGTAGAGGCACACGGCCGTGCGTCTTGAGGTAATAGGTAAAAGACCGATGGCTGAGCGGAGTCGAAGCCGGAGGACGGATTAGTTATTAGGTATTAGGTAATAGTTTTTAGTTTTTAGAAAATTTAAGTACAGAAATAAATAATACTTAATAATGCGAATTAAGGGTTAAAAAATTGGGATCATTCATTATAAATATTTCAATTATGGCCAACGCTTAATCCTAACGAAAGATTTGAACGAAGCCTGATAAATTATGAAGTATGAATTATGAATTATGAGATGTTAATTTAAATTCATAACTCATAATTCATACTTTATAATTCAATTAGATTCGTCTTGGATTAAGCTAAAGAAAAAAGTTTTTTTGTTTCTTTTTTTTCAAAAAAAGAAATGCCTAAAAAAAAGAATTAGCAGGCAAATTGCATTGCTGTCAAAGAAATAGGGGAATAGCAAATTCAAATTCGCTTTTAAACATACGTTTAGAACCGACCCTAATGATAATTTTAACCCTTAATTCGCATTAATAACTGATAACTAATACCTAATCCGATGGCTGAGCGGAGTCGAAGCCGGAGGTCGTAATAGGTAAAAGAGACCGATGACTAAAGGGAGTCGAAGCCGGAGGTCATAAGAAGAGAGAAGAGAGAAGAGAGAAGAGAGAAAATAAAGAAAAAAGACCGATGGCTGAGCGGAGTCGAAGCCGGAGGTCGTAAGATGTATGAGGTAAGAGGTAAAAGACCGATGGCCGAGCGAGTCGAAAGCGGAAGACGAATTTTATCAAACAACTGAACTTTTTAACCCGTAAATTGCTGGGGGAAAGGGGCCCCATGTCCCCCTAAAAAAATCGAAATACTTTTCCTAACACTAAACTGATATTTTCAATCAATTAACTGATAAAATCCAGTATTCGAATTATTCGCTAACAAACAGCTAAGTTCTTTGATCAAAAAACTTGGATGGCAACTCCCCTGTCAATTTCTTAAAAACACGATTAAAATAGGATAAACTTTCAAAACCCGATTCGAAACAGGTTTCGGTAACCGTTTTATTTTGCAACAAAAGCTTTTTGGCATAATTAATCCGATACTGATTCACAAAATCCGTATAAGTCATGTGCGTACTTTTCTTAAAATACCGACAAAATGCTGGGACTGTCAAGCTAACTTCTTCAGCAATGGAGGCAACATCAATACTTTGTTGAAAATTTTTCTCCACAAATTGGTTAATACGGTGCATACGCTCATGTTGTTTTAAAGCACTTTGACTAGCAATCGGACGAACTTTTAGTTCTACTTGTTCAGTACTTTCTGCCAAAAATTGCAAAATACTCATCAATTCCATGAACTGATTGAATCGGTCGAGTTGGTGTAGTTTTTTTAGTCGTGCACCTGCAAGCTGTTTGGTTTCCCCTTGAAAAGCCAATCCTGCTTTAGCTTTTTCCATTAATTCCGCGACTCTATTAAATTCAGGTATGGCAGACAAACCCTTTTCAAAATAAAATTCAGGAAATTGGATTACCACCGTTTCTGCCACCGTTTTTACACCATAATCAAAATTCAAATGTGGAATATGCGACCCAATCAATGCTAAATCGCTACCCCAATAAGTAGAAATATGTTCTCCTATGTGTCGAATTCCCTTTTCTGCCTCCACATAAACCAATTCGATTTCAGGGTGAAAATGCCAATAGAAAATATCATTCAATTTCGGAGTAAGTAAAATCCGAAAAGAACTATTTTCATCCTGATTGATTTGTTCAAAATTTAATTTCATTAACTAAATATGCACAAAAAATAAACAATTTAGAAATTAAATATCAATACAGTACAAACATTCGTCAATGTAGAGAAAAACAAATCCATTCAATCTACTGAAATTTGTATCAACAAAAACAAAAAAAATCTGTTAAAATTAATATATTAGAAAACCCTTAACCAGTTTAGATCATGTCAGAAGAAACTATGGTGCCCAACAACGGGCATTACGATATCCCCGGAAATCCATCCACCGCGAAAAGTAGTAATTTCCAATTAAATGATCGTTCCAATGGAGCTGATCTGCGAGTACTCAGCGAAGCGGATTGGGATTTTTGGAAACATAATGGCTATGTAATCATTAAACAAGCCGTACCCAGAGAACAGGCTTTAGCCACCGCCAATTTCCTTTGGGAATTTGAAGAAAAAAATCCCGAAGACCCGAGCACTTGGTACACTTCCCCGAGAGCAGAAATGAAAATGAAGGAATTGGCGAATACAGGGATGGTAGAATGCTACAACAATCAACATTTGTGGAATAACCGTCAAATGCAACGCGTATATGATGCCTTTGTGGATATTTGGGGAACGGAGAAATTATGGGTAACAATTGACAGAGCCAATTTGAATTTCCCTATTCGTCCAGGACACGAATACAAAGCATTCATTCATTGGGATTATGATCCAGAAACCAAACCTGTAAATGTACAGGGAGTATTAGCATTGGTAGACCAATTGGATGAAAAAATGGGAGGTTTTCAATGCATTCCAGAATTATTTAGAAACTATGATACCTGGAAATTAAGTCAGCCTGCTGACAGAGATCGCTTCAAACCCGATATCACAGGCTTCACTCCTACCAAAGTAAAATTAGAAGCGGGAGATTTATTGATTTTCAATAGCACACAGCCACACGGAATTCGTGCAAATAACAGCGACAAGGTTCGTTGTGCACAATACATTTCCATGATGCCAGCAGAAGAAGACAATGAAGAATTGCGCAATTGGCGAGTGAACTCTTGGAAAAACCGGATTGCTCCAGAAGGATACGCCTTCCCGGGTGATCCTAGAAATTGGGAACAAACAAAGTACGAAACTGCTGAGCTTAATGAGCTAGGTAGAAAAATATTGGGATTAGATTCTTGGTAAAATTCGAAAAAATATAAATTGTTGCTACATTCAAGGTATGAAAAAACTGATACTCCTCTTCCTCCTCTTTAGTCTCACAGCTTCCGCTCAAATTGCAGAGAAAGTCAAATCAATGAAAGCCCACAAGGGATATTTCGACTTCTACTACGACGAGTCAAATGACAAGATTTTTTTAGAGGTCAAAAAATTGAATCAGGAGTTTCTATACACCTATTCCTTGGCGCAAGGTGTGGGTAACAATGACCTTGGTTTGGACCGCGGGCAATTGGGCAATGAGCAGGTTGTTTTCTTCGAGAAACAAGGGAATAAAATCTTCTTGGTTCAGCCAAATACTCAATATCGGGCCAATACAAGTAATGCTTTAGAAAAATTATCCGTCCAGCAGGCCTTTGCCAAATCGGTTTTATATGGATTTAAAATCGAAAGCTCGGAGAATGGAGCCTACCTAATCGACCTCACCGACTTCCTAATGCAAGACGCACATGGAGTATTAAAACGATTGATGCAGGCAAAACAAGGCTCTTTTAGTTTAGATAAATCCAAAAGCTCTTTGGCTTTAGAACGTACCAAATCTTTTCCTAAAAACACAGAATTCGAGGTGCGTCTGACATTTGCTGGCAATGGAACAGGCTCGGAAATACGCTCTGTGGTTCCGAATCCAGATTTTGTAACGGTGGTAGAACATCATTCTTTCATCGAATTACCAGACAATAATTATCAACCTCGCGTGTTTGACCCCCGTTCTGGTGCGAATGCGATTTCCTTTCAAGACTATGCTTCCCCGGTGAGTGAAGTCGTGTTGAAGCAATGGATTACGCGTCACCGATTGGAGAAAAAAGATCCAAAAGCTGCCCTGAGCGAGGCAGTCAAACCCATCATTTATTACCTCGACAATGGTACCCCTGAACCCGTTCGCTCAGCCTTGATGGAAGGTGGCCGCTGGTGGAACCAAGCCTTTGAAGCCATCGGATACAAAGATGCCTTCCAAATCAAATTATTGCCTGAAGAGGCAGATCCCATGGATGTTCGCTACCACATGATACAATGGGTGCACCGATCCACACGTGGCTGGAGCTACGGAGCAAGTATTACCGATCCGCGGACGGGTGAGATCATGAAGGGCCACGTAAGTTTAGGCAGTCTTCGCATTCGCCAAGATTTCTTGATTGCCCAAGCCCTAATGAATGCTCCATTTGCGATGGATGGCTCTGCGAATGGGCCCATGTTGGCGATGGCTTTGGCACGGATTAGGCAACTCGCAGCACATGAAATCGGCCATACTTTGGGATTTGCCCATAATTATGCGGCAAGTGCCCGGAAAAATACCAGTGTGATGGATTACCCACATCCACAAATCGAATTCAAAGGAGACCAAATGGATTTCAGTCATGCCTACGATACCAAAATAGGCGATTGGGACAAAGTTTCCGTGGATTACGCCTATGGAGATCACTCATCAGTGCAAGAATTAAATGAAGTCATTGATAAAGCCTATGCCAAAGGGCTTCGCTTCATCACCGACTCGGATGCCCGTAACCCAGGTGGAGCACACATTTATGCACATCTTTGGGACAATGGTAACACGGTAGTTGATGAACTCAATCGTCTTTTGGCAGTTCGCAAAAAGGCCATCACCAACTTTTCCGTGAACAACATTCGCCCGAACGAAACCTATTCCCACCTTGAAGACGTTTTCGTTCCTTTGTATTTCTTGCACCGCTACCAAACGGAGGCGGCCACAAAAATCATAGGAGGCTATGAATACAATTATGCCGTAAGAGGTGGCAAAGAGCTGGTTTTGGAACCAGCATCTATAACGCTTCAAATGCAGGCTTTGACAGCAGTCACACAAACCTTGGATGCGAGAACCTTGGCGATACCAAAAGAAAAATTGGCCCTATTCCCTCCCAGAGCTTTTAACAAGGAGAGAACTA
This sequence comes from Spirosomataceae bacterium, assembly GCA_044372695.1. Classification (GTDB taxonomy): domain Bacteria; phylum Bacteroidota; class Bacteroidia; order Cytophagales; family Spirosomataceae; genus Aquirufa. The sequence continues at coordinate 10,868 of JBILRJ010000022.1, read as the reverse complement.
GAGAATCCTTTAAAGGGAAAACGGGAATTACTTTTGATCCCTTTGGTGCGGTAGAATCTGCATCCGACTTCACGCTAGACTTCTTATTGCATCCAGATCGTTTATCGCGTTTGGCAGGAAACAAAGCGGTTAATGCGCAACAATTAGGGCTATCCAAAACATTAAGCACATTATTGCAAGCAACCTTATTTACCTCCCATTCAGATCCCTATTTGCAAGCAACGCAAGAGACGATCAATTTCAAAGTTCTATCTTCTTTATTGAACGTCCTGAACGCACCATCAATTTCAGCACTCGCTGCGGCGGAAGTTAACGCATCAGTCAAGGAAATTCGGGAAGTTTACAGCAAAAAACCAGGTGCATTTCCAACTTACCTCGTTCAAACCATCGATCAATTCAAAGCAAATCCAGCAGATTGGAAACCCATGCAAACACCCTCAATTCCAGATGGAGCACCCATTGGAATGGATTGTTACTAGTAAGGTTCTGAAGAATTAGCCCTTGGAGGCTTAATGATTTCTCTATTTGGAATTATCTTTTATTTACCCCTATTTTTACCTAATTTGAGCCCGAAGAAAAAACCTATTACATGAAAAAGATACTGATTATCACTTTATTATCCATTACATTTATCGGTAATGCCAAACCCAAAAAAGAAAAATGGATTCCATTATTCAATGGAAAAAATCTAAAAAATTGGACGGTCAAAATCCACCACCATGAAGTTGGGGATAATTTCGGAAATACCTTTCGGGCAGAAGACGGGATGATCAAAGTTCGATACGACCAATATGACAAATTCAACGAACGTTACGGGCATTTATATTTCAATCAACCTTTTTCGCACTACATTTTACGTTTACAATATCGATTTACCGGAGTTTGGAGAAAAGACGCGCCGAGCTACACCGAAAGAAATTCAGGTGTCATGTTTCACTCGCAAGACCCCAACACCATGCCCAAAGAACAAGATTGGCCTATTTCTGTTGAAATGCAATTCTTAGGAGTTTTGGCAGATGGGAAACCTAGACCTACCGGAAACATGTGCTCGCCTGGAACGGATGTCGTTTATCAAGGCAGAATTGATCCAAGACATTGCATCAATTCCACTTCCCCAACCTTTGACAATGAACAATGGATCACAGCAGAATTAATCGTCCGTGGCGACTCACTGGTCACCCACAAAATTAATGGGCAAACGGTCTTGGAATACACTCAACCCCAAATGGGTGGCGGTGTGGCCAATCGCTATGATCCTGCCATCAAAATAGATGGAAAACTACTGAAAAGCGGTTATATCGCCTTGCAAAGTGAAGGCCAAGAAATCGATTTTCGGAATATTGAAATATTGGATTTGAGCCGTCACTAAACCTATCATAACTTAATATCACCTAAACTTATCCGCCTTTTCAAATTTCCGGAAGGGTTTTTGAAAAAAATCCTGTACAGTTAGATTAAAAAGATCTTTGTAATAAATCAGCGTAGAATGACCTGAATTAGGCAATATCCATAAATAGGCCTTGGGGATATTTTCAGCAATTTCTAGGGTATGTTTGGGCAAAATCACATCATTATCACCTCCAATCACCAAGGTTGGGCATTGAATTTTTTGTAAAACTTCATGTCCAATATGGGGTTGTTCATATAGCAAATGTTGCAATTTCAACGAACGACGAACAGCTAAGTTATTGGGTAATTTATTTAAACTATCGATGGTATATTTTACATCAGAAACAACCCAAGGGTCAATAGCGATTCCTGCATCTGGAATTAAATTTGCTCCGGTAGCGGCAAGTTTTTTTACCTTCTCAGGATGTCTGCTCGCCAACAATAATCCATTGATTCCTCCATCACTCCAACCAATCACATGCGCGGAATCTATTTTTAAATGGTCCAATAAAGCCGCAAAATCATCTGCCATCATTTCATAACTCAACGAATCTTGATCATCCACTGATTTTCCATGTGCACGACTATCGGCTAAAATCACTTGGTATTTTTTACTAAAAAATGGGATTTGATTCGAGAAATTTTCAATGGAACCGCCATTTCCGTGAATGATTAACAAAGGTTCTCCTTTGCCATAAATTTCATAATACATCTTGAAACCTCTAATAGGTGCATATTTACCAACTTTCGGATTATTTCCATAAGGTATGGTCAAGACTTTTTTTTGAGCAAAAAGGCTAGGAATAAATAAGAATAGGACCAAAAAGATTTTCATATGTGCGAACATGCTAAAATAGGGATGATAAATTTATGCAGAAATAATGCAGTACAAAGGATATAAAAAAAACTAATTTTTTTATATTGTAATCAAATTATATCTCAACTTGGAAATACTTGCACCCGTATTTGGGTTATTTACCTCTTTTATTCTTTTGTACTATTTGAGTTCATTGAATCGCTCCAATATCTTTTTGGCTTTGTTTTTTTTATGTTGCAACTTGGTGGTTCTGGTATATTTTGGATTGCATTATAGTAAATTAGAATTTTGGGAAGGTATTTGTTTTGTGCATTTTTTACCGCTTTCCTTTTTATTAGGGCCTCTACTTTTCATTTATGTCAAACATACCGTTTCCCAAAATAAATCTTTCCAATTAATTGATACCATCCATTTAATTCCAGCCGTTTTTGTTGCCATTGCTTGCTCTCCATTTACAACATTACCTTTGGAAGTGAAAACCAAAATGGCGCATGAAATTGTCAATTTTACCGAAGATTATCGTTTAAATTTTTATTGGGTGACTTTTGAACAATTGTTGTATGGCCGATCAGTCCATGTCATTCTTTATGCCATCATCTCATTGGTTTACTTTTATTGGAACAAACGTACATTAATTCAAAAATTTGGCATAACGCCCAATAACCATGTAATCATACAAAGGTGGTTCTTCACACTTGTTTTCTTGCAAGTCTTGATTGCTGGAACGAGTCTTGGTCACATGGTCACCCTTTACACTAAACCTTTTTTGATTTTTGGGATCTCATCCATTGAATTGTTTAGTGAAGAACATTTTTTTCGTATTTGTGGAGGGGGATTTTTTATCCAAAACTTTTTTCTCTTTTTGTTCCCTAAAATCCTTTACGGTAACATTTCATATTCAGTTGAAATAGAAGAAGAAAACACCTTCCAAAAAATCAAATCGAGTTTTGCAAAACAAACTAAACCTAGCATTGATTCTGAGGAATTCGAAAAGTCCATCCAAGCATATTTAGAAGAATTGCCCTTCATCAAAAAAGATTTCACCTTGTCGCAAATGTCCTTTGATCTTAAAATTCCTGAACGTTTTTTATCCAATTATTTCAACAAAGAATTGAATAAAACCTTTGGTGAATGGAAAAATGACCTTCGCATCAATTATGCTTGTGAATTAATCGACAAAGGATTAGCTAAAAAAATCACCATTGAAGCCATCTCTACCGAAGTCGGATTCGTCTCTAGGTCCAAATTCATTGATGCTTTTAAGTCCAGAAAAGGTGTAACACCTTCCGTTTACATCAAAGAAAAATAAGAGAGGTAAAAGGTAATAGTTAATTGTTTTTGAATTTAAAAATATCAGTTAACTGAACCCTAAAATACCTAAATTGCAGGGGGTAAGGGGACGCATTTCCCCTTAATTAAAGAAAAAATAAATCCCAATATTTTTATAGATAATTTCTATAAGCTAACTGATTTTAAAAACCGAATAGAATCAAGTTACCTATTAATGCGAATTAAGAGTTGAAATTATTATTAGGATCTGTTCTAAACGTTTGTTAAAAAGAGAATTTGAATTTGCTATTTCCCTATTTCTTTGACAGAAATGCAATTTATGGGCTAATTCTTTTTCTATGGCATTTCTTTTTTTGAAAAAAAAGAAACAAAAAAACTTTTTTCATTAGCTTAATCCAAGACGAATCAGTCAGCTGGAGCTGACTGACCGATTTTCACTCCGCTATCGGCTATTTTCTTTGACCCTGACGCACATGGCACATGCGCATTGTCAAAGCTCCGCCTACCGCTTCGTTCAAATCTTTCGTTAGGATTAAGCCTTGGCCATAAATAAATTTTTATAAAGAATGATCCAAATGTTTTTTAACCCTTAATTCGCATTATTACCTTTTACCTATTACCTCTTACTTTTACCTCTTACCTATTACCTCTTACCTCTTACCTAAATTATATTAGTTTCTCGGTATTAGTCCCAATTGTTGCATAAACTCCAGATTATCCATAAAATCTTGTTCCTCTGTTATTTTACCGTCTTTCATTTTCGCGATGGTACAACCGATGACATCCACTTGCTTACCTGTTGCAGGAATACCAAAAAATGGTCCAGTATGTTTGCCTTTGAATTGCCAATATTTAACCAATTTGTCTCCATCTGCAAAAATCTCTTTCACGGTAAATTTACGTTCAGAAAAACCTACCACATAATTATCATAATAAGCTTTTGCATTGGATTTACCTTTCACCTCTGGAACAGTATGCAAAACAGCATTTTCGGCATAAGCGGTATCTAAAATATTTGTGCGCCCTTCATTTATGGCAACCTCCCAAACACGGGAATAATAGGTGACATTATCTTTGCTTAATTGAGCATTTTTATCTGCTTCACTGGTACATGCCAACATCACTGTAGCAAGTAAAATACTTAGAATTAATTTTTTCATTTTTCGATCATTGTTTGATTATGAATACAAAACTATTGATTGCCGAAGCCATTCTATGTAATTCAAATAAGCATCTGTTCCTAAAAACACAAAAAGGAACAAAATACCGAAGCTCAAATTTCCATTACATTCAGCATAATTGGTACTTGCCATCATTATATCATTTCTAAAAAAAACACATGAAAAAAATTATTTTATTAGGTGCATTAGTCGCATCTACTTTATCACTTTCAGCTCAAACAGTTGGTAAAATATTTCAAGGACAAGACAATGGCAAAGGGTTCCAATTAGGTTCTGAAAAAAGCGCCAAAATTATTTTAGAATCCGTAAAAGCTTACAATTCTAATAATTCAGAGGCGGAGGCCGTTTTCTATTCTGAAGAAATGCAAAAATCAGGTGGCGACTACAATCGAAAATGGCATAAAGCAATGAAATCATTGAACAATGTTCCAATGGCCATTCTTCCGATTAAAATTCAAGGATCTAACGAAGAAATCGTGATGTTGCAATCAACTGAGGAACGAGTGTTTAACAATGGGTCTAAACAAAAAGTTAATTTATTCGAATTATTCAAATTAAATAAAGAAGGAAAAATCATTGATTTCAATCAATATGTAAATATTCCTGCGGACAATGAATTTGGCAAAACGTCTGGTGGAAAATACATTGCAAACAAACCAAATGTCGAAGTGGATGGTAGACCCTTTCAATTCTCAAATCGTGGTGAAGTGGCATCTATCGAAAAATTTGTAAAAGCTTACAATGCTATGGATGCAAAATCAGCAGCAGAAGAAATGGCTAAAGAAGTAAAAATAGAAGATTTTGATGGCAACGTAAGTATTTTGACAAAGGAAATGCTTCCTGCCATGTTCGCAGCTTACAAATCTTTGGATTGGAAACCTTACATGATCCTTCCTTTCAAATTAAAAGATACAGATCCTGTTTCAGGTGCTATGGTTTATGCTACAGAGAAAAGAGTATTGAAAGATGGAACCGTTTGGGAGAAAAATTTAGTGGAATTTTTCCGATTCAATTTAGATGGGAAAATCGACTCAGTAGAACAATTTTCAAGAGGACTTAAAAAATAATTTATTCAAATCTTATTTATCATGAAAAATCAAACAAAAATCACCTTGTTATTTTTTGCTTTTTTAGCAGCATTTTCGTTCACGTCCAATGCACAAACCAATAAAAAAGGCTCATTGATTGGCCTACACTCAGGTACATTGAAATTAGCCCCGAATGTGACCATGAAACAATATGTTGATTTCTTTCATAACAAGCTACAACCACAATTAGAGAAAGAGTTTCAGTGCAAACTGATCTTGGTTGAAGGCGTACGAGGTAAAGGCCAAAACCAAATTGGATTCATTTGGCTTTTTGAATCAGAAGCTGCAAGAAACAAAGTTTATCAATCAGAAGGTGTTTATACACCATTTGGTCAAAATGCGATGAATAAGGTGCAAAAAACCATTGAACAATGGAATAAATTAGGTACAACGGAAACTACGTATACTGATTGGTCAGTTTTATAATTTTTTAAAAATACCATAAAAAATGTCTTGGATGACTTTAGTATAATGCTTTACCATGAAACCAAGAATATCTTTGAAATAATGATTAAAAAAATCCCTACTCGAAAGTGAGTAGGGATTTAATGTGCTTTTGTTTAATTACTAGTTCTAAATAAAACCTTTTCCATTCTCTATGTCAAATATGAGTGATAAATTATGAGAGTTTTTTTTAAAATTCTGCACTCTTTATTCTCATACATCAAACATCATTTTCTCTCTTTTCTCTTCCCTCTATTCCTTGTCTGAACTATGATTTATTTGATTTTTGTGATTATATGATTTATCCTTAAAGGCTAAGGTCAAATATGAGTTATGAATTATGAGAGTTTTTTTTTAAAATTCTGCACTCTTTATTCTCATACATCATACATTATTTTCTCTCTTCTCTTTTCTCTCTTCCCATTTTCTCTCTTCTCTCTTCCCATTTTCTCTCTTCTCTCCCCTAAAACTCCCACCTTGTACTTAAAATGGGGATCGTCGGAAGCGCGTAGCGATAAGACAAGGATTTTAAGGCTGAATCATACCGCTCCTCTATCACATTATTGACATTCAAAATATTTTGGATATCTGCCCTTATGGACCAAGTTCGACCCTTTCGATTGATCTTATAAGCAATGGAAAAATCCAAGCGTTCGAAAGATGGGTGTTGAGCTTCGTTGATTTGATTGGTTCTTAAAACGGTCGTATTTCTTTTGATGGACTCTGGTAAATTGATGGGGGTATATCGATTCCCCCCTCTCAATAAATAGCGAAGATTTAACGATAAAGTTTTTTGCCCTTTCAGTTGAAAATCCTTCCCAATCAACACATTCCCAGCAAACAAATTATTAAATATCGTGTTCCTCCATACCAAATCTCTGTTTTGATATTGGGAATCGAAAAGGGAAGCTGTCAGCAAGTAATAAAAATCATTGGCAAAAAATCGTTCCAAAGTCAATTCCAATCCTTTGTTGATGCCTTTTCCTTCATTGACTAAAACTTGTGTTGGAATTCCAGAAGTGTAATTTGCCATGGAAAAAACACCTTTTTTAGCCGAATCTACGGGTACCTGCTGAATATCTTGCCAATAAGCCTCCACCTTTAATCGAGTATGCTCCCCAATTCTTTGATCAAAGGAAACAACTTGGTGAAAAGCTTGGGAGGGAACAATGGATTTATTTGGCTGAAAAAAAGTAGTTGAATTGGTGTATTTTTTATACAAATAGATGGAGATGGGTTCTAAGCGAGAATGCCAACCGAGCCCCAAACTAAAACGTCCTCCGCTTCTATTTTGAAAAGAAACAGCCATGCGTGGTTCCCAAGCTTGCGCTCCATTCAAACTAAATTGATAGGTGTGTATGCCAAAAGTACTTTGAAGTGAGGGAGTCCATTTTTGAGTCATTTGAGCAAATAACTGCGAATAATAGGCCGCATCAGATTCTTGCAAAAAGTTCACCAACTTTTTGCCGTCCCAACGATTCTCCCTGAGGTCAAAACCCAATCTACTTAATACGAAACCCACTTTAAGCGAAGATGTACTAGAAAATTTATGCAAATAATTGGAGTTCAATCGCCAATTCGGATATTGGTAAGATTGATCTCGAGTACTTCTCCACACAGAACTCATCAGTTCCTCCCGGTTAAATTGATTCGATTCCAAGGTAAAGGCTAGGTGGGTTGACAAATTCCCTTTTTTCATGGGTAATTTATGCCCTATGCCAAATGCTCCAATGAGCCCACTAGAATATTCTCTATTGGAAACTTTTTCATCCTCGGTATCATTGGCACCCACCAAACCCCAAAAACTCAGTGTCCCAGCTTTTTTCAAAGGCAGTTCAATGGTGTAATTGAAATCCCGATAGGCGGGTTTGAAATTCCCAGAATTGATCCGAACCAATCCTGATTTCAGGAGTAACTCCAAAGTGGAATAGCGGGCACCCGCTCGAAAAGAGCCTCCATTTTTCCCCAAAGGTCCTTCCAAAGCAACATCCAAGCCTACCACGGAAACTTGCGCCATCCATTCCAATTTTTCATTATTCCCCCGTCTAAAGCGTAAATCAAACACCCCAGAAGACGCATTTCCATATTCGGCAGGAAAGGCGCTTGTCATAAAATCGGAATTGGCCAAGCTCGTTGAATTAATCATCGAAATAATTCCACTGGTAGAACCTTGCCCATCACCAAAATGATTGGGATTCGGAATTTCGATTCCTTCCATCCGCCACAACAAACCTTTGGGTGAATTCCCTCGAATGATGATTTCGTTGTTTTGATCAGAGCCCGCGTTGGTGACTCCGGCAAAATTCAAGGTCATTCTGGCAGGATCTTGAAAACCACCTGCGTAGCGATTGGCCTCCGCCAAAGAAAATTGGCGTGTACTGACCAAGGCAGATTCATTCAATGATTGGTCTTTAAGTTTAGTGGCCAGAATTTTCACTTCGCGCAAAAAGACGGCTTTTTCTTCCATTTCAATGGGTAAAACAACTTCTTTACCACTGTTTACTTCAAGAAGAGGTATTTCAAACGGCAGGTAGCCTAATCGAGAAAAGAAGATTTTATATCGGCCAACGGGAGTCCTTGCAAAGGCAAAACGCCCGAGTGAATCGGAATACACAACTTGCTGACCGGGCGATAAACGAATGCTAACTCCCGCCAAGGCCTGAAGCGTTTCTTTGTCTACGATCCTCCCTCGAACAATTTGATCAGGATGTTGACCAAAAACAAAGCCATTTAATAAGAAAAAACAGCTGAATAATACCCCAAAAAAGATCCGATACTTTATAAACATTTAATCAAAACCGATGATCAACAAGATTAAAATTGAACAAAAATACCCAAATAATTTAATTAAAGCGGTATGTTTGAAATCTGTGCACCCACCCAAAATGGATTGAGGTGAAAATTGGGCAAATTATCATTTTTTTTTCCGACCTTGCTACTCTAAAACTTAATAATATGGCCAAAGGCATGAATTCCAAGAAGGCGGAAAAGAAAGAACCGACCAAAACTCCGAAGGAGAAAAAAGAAGAAAAGAGAGAAAAAAAGAAAGCAGGCTATCAATAGATGGCCTTTTCTTTTTAGCGTTTTTGGAGTACTTTTGAGCGACATGAGCGCAATAAAACCGAAGGTATTTTTCATCACCCCTCCTTTTACCCAATTAAATACGCCCTACCCAGCAACGGCCTATTTAAAGGGATTTTTGAATACCCAAGGTCTAGAGTCCTCTCAAGCCGACTTAGGCCTAGAGGTCATCCTTCAGCTTTTTTCAAAAGCGGGACTTAAGCAATTATTTGAGCACATTGAAGCTTCTAGTCAAAATTTGACTGAAAATGGAGCACGGATGCTTCGACTAAAACAGTCCTACGTTCGCACCATAGAGCCCGTTATTTCCTTTTTACACGATAAAAATCCGACACTAGCACATGTCATTGCAGAACAAAATTACCTGCCAGAAGCCTCTCGTTTTCAGCAAGTAACAGATTTGGAATGGGCCTTTGGCAGCATGGGTGTACGCGATAAAGCGAGGCATTTAGCCACACTCTACTTAGAAGATATTTCTGATTTAATCATCGAAACCGTTGACCCCCATTTTGGTTTCAGTCGGTATGCGGAGCGTCTCGGAAGATCTGCGTCTAGTTTTCATGAATTAAACCAGGCCTTGCAGGCGCCTCCTACCTACATAGATGATCTATTGGTGGAATTATTAAAGTCCAAAATAGAAAAAGAAAAACCCGATTTGGTAGCCATAACAGCACCATTTCCAGGCAATTTATACAGTGCCTTGCGTTGTGGGCAGTGGATCAAAAAACACCATCCAAGTATCAAAGTGGCATTTGGAGGCGGTTATGCTAATACCGAGTTACGGTCCTTGAAAGAACCCCGTGTATTTGAATTTTTCGACTTTATTTTGTTAGATGATGGAGAAACACCTTTGTTGAACCTCTTGGAACATTTGAGAGGCACAAGGGAATTGAAAGATCTGAAGCGAACTTTTTGTTGCATCAACGGAACAGTCACTTACCTAAACGGATCAAAAGATCCTGATGTGAAGCAAAAAGATGTAGGAATTCCAGATTACACGGATTTGCCTTTGGACAGCTATTTATCGGTCATTGAGATCGTGAATCCGATGCATCGTTTGTGGAGCGATGGGCGCTGGAACAAATTGACCCTCGCACATGGATGTTATTGGGGTAAATGCACATTTTGCGACATCTCTTTAGACTACATCAAAAACTACGAAGCCACAACCGCACCCATGCTAGTTGATCGCATAGAAGAGATGATTCAACAAACAGGGAACAATGGTTTCCATTTTGTGGATGAAGCTGCACCGCCTGCTTTGATGCGCGATGTGGCCTTGGAGATTATCCGAAGGGACTTGACAGTTGTTTGGTGGACGAATATTCGATTTGAGAAAAGTTTCACCAAGGATTTGTGTCAGCTGCTTGTTCGCTCAGGCTGCATCGCCGTTTCGGGTGGTTTGGAAGTAGCTTCTGATCGATTGTTGGAATTAATTGATAAGGGAGTCACGGTGGCCCAAGTGGCGCAGGTGGCTGATCATTTTACGCAAGCAGGCATTTTGGTTCATGCTTATTTGATGTATGGTTTTCCGACTCAGACTTCGCAAGAGACCGTGGATTCCTTGGAAGTGGTCCG
>JBILRJ010000211.1:0-5479 GCA_044372695.1 Spirosomataceae bacterium | reverse complement strand
CCATATGGTACTAATCAGTTCAAAAACAGAAAGTAATTGTATTTTGAAACAACAAAAATTCATTACAAAAAATAATAATTTCTAACAATGAGTATAATTAAACTAATAAATTTTTTATCAATCGTTTAACCCTTTATTTAACTATGAAGAAAATTTGTCTTTTGTTGTCTGTAATGTTTTTATCCATGCAGATAGTAATTGCCCAAACTGGGCAATTAACAGGTAAGGTGTCCGACCCCTCAGGAGGTGGCTTACCAGGTGTTAGCGTGTCACTGAAAGGGACCACGCAAGGTACATTTACTGATGGGAATGGAAATTATTCCTTAAATGTAAATTCGAAGAATGGGATACTAGTATTCTCCTCGGTTGGATATTTGAGGAAGGAAGAAGTAATTGGCACAAGAACCAAAATCAACATTAGCCTTGCCGAAGATAATCAGAATCTCGAGGAAGTAGTGGTTGTCGGCTATGGTACTATGAAAAAAAGTGATTTAACTGGTGCCGTGGGTCAAATAAAAGCTACTAAATTGGAAAACGAAAACCCGAGGACAGTACAAGATATGTTACGAGGTAATACTCCAGGATTAGACGTATCTAATAACGCCTCTCCAAGAGGTGGTGGTAGTTTTCTTATTCGAGGCCGTGCTTCATTAACTGCCGCTACTTCCCCTTTGATAGTGGTAGATGGAGTAATCTATCCAGGGTCCTTAAACGATATCAATCCCAATGATATCGAAATGGTGGACGTTCTGAAAGATGCTAGTTCAGCCGCGGTATTTGGTGCAAGATCTGCAAATGGTGTAATTTTGGTTACCACGAAAAAAGGTAAATCTGGAAAACCTCAAATCACACTTAATACCAATTTCGCAATGAACAAGGTTGGAAAATTCAACCATATTTTAAATCCAGAAGAGTTTTTGAAATGGCGTGGTGATGTACTTTGGAGTATGAATGGACATGATCCAGCTAAAAAGCATACTTTTTATGACCCGCGCAACTTGCCATCAGATGTAAGTATGACGCAATGGTTAGGTAGTGACAAAGGGGATCCAGTAGATGTATGGCTCAATAGAATAAAACTTTTCCCTGTCGAAATAGCAAATTATAAAGCTGGTAGAACAACTAACTGGGAAGATATTCTTGTAAATGACAATGCTGTCCAACAAGATCATACAGTTGGCATTTCAGGTAGTACGCCATCTACCAACTATTATATGTCTTTGGGTTATTTGTCCAACGAAGGACTTTCAGTCGGAGATGTATTTAAAACAGTCAGAGCAAGGGTAAACCTTGAGAATAAAATTGCCAAATTTCTTTCTGTAGGCTTAAACCTACAATTTGCCAATCGTGATGAAAGTAGTATTCCGATTGATTTGGGAAATGCTATTCGTACAACTCCTTTTGGTCAACTATATCAAGATGATGGTGTTACATTACGTCAAAGTACTAATGATGACGTGGGTAATAACACGAATCCATTCCTTGACCAAGTTTATAATTCTAGAGATAGAAGAGTTAACAATTTGTTTAGTTCCATTTTCATAAAAGGAGATTTAGGTTATGGTTTTTCATACCAGATTAATTACACTCCAAGATTCGAGTTTGTAAATAATTTAGATCATATTTCAGCAGATAAGCCAGGAATAACTAATCGTCGTGGAATATCAAGAAGAGAAAATAGTAATTCATTTCAATGGCAGCTTGATAATATTTTAAGATGGAATAAATCATTTGGAAAACACAATTTTGATGCAACATTTTTAGTGAATGCTGAAAAATCTCAAATTTGGCAGAACGTAATCAATGCCGAAAATTATTCGCCAGGAGATAACTTACTTTACCATAATGTGGCTGCGGCAACATTGTTTCCATCGATAACTAGCAACGATACCTATTTTACGGGCGACGCCTTAATGGGAAGAATTAGTTATAATTTTGATTCAAAATATTTCCTAACAGCCACAATGCGTAGAGATGGATACTCTGGTTTTGGTGCTAGCAATCAAAGAGCCATGTTCCCATCTGTAGCAATCGGATGGCAATTTACTGATGAGAAATTCTTTGAAGGGATACAAAAATATTTAGATTACGGAAAACTTAGAGTTTCTTATGGAGTTAATGGAAACCGTGAGATATTAAATGCTGACGGATCTGCGAATAGATTTGCCTCTCTTTCTGCTCTTTCAACAGGGGTTTATAGCTACACTAGTCCTGGGGGAGCAACATTTAATACTGGAACTGTTAGGACCATTAATATGCCTAACCCCAATTTGAAATGGGAGAAAAATAGTTCATACAATTTTGGTTTAGATTTTGGATTTTTTAACAGCAGGATAAATGGCTCGGTGGATTACTACATCAGAGAAACAAATGATTTGTTGTTGTTCCGAACCCTTCCTAATGTTACAGGATTCCCAAGTGTTATTTCAAATTTAGGTGCTGTTGGTAACAATGGTCTTGAAGTAGCGATAAACTCCGAAAACTATAAAAGTTCCAATTTTGTATGGCGTTCAAATGTTAGTTTCTGGACCAATGATAACAAAATCTTGAAACTGTATGGTGAAGTACCTGTTAAAGATGCCAATGGAAAAGAAACCATGGTGGATCAGGACGATAGAGCAAACGGATGGTTTATCGGTAGACCTATCAATCAAATATGGGATTACAAAGTATTGGGTGTTTGGCAAGAATCTGAGAGAGCTTTAGCCAAAACGTATGGATTTACTCCTGGTGACTTTAAACTAGAGGATTTTAATAACGATGGTAAATATACGATAGAAGATAGACAGTTTTTAGGTCATCAAAATCCTTTGTTTTCCTTTAACCTAAGGAATGAATTTAACATATATAAAAATTTCGATTTTTCATTCTCATTATATGGACGCATTGGCCAAAATACAGCCTACAATGAAGCGAAAAATGTGGATTTGTTTTATGATCGTTCCCAGTTCTACAATAGGCCATATTGGACCCCAGAAAATCCAAGAAATGACTATGCAAAGATGATGTCAGCAGCAGGTGGGTCAGTTGCCTATACTGTTTGGAGAAAATCTTCCTTTATTAGATTAAATAATATTAGTTTGGCATACACCCTTCCAAAAACAATCACTAATAAGGTCAAATTTGAAAGTGTGAAATTTTATGTGAATGTATCCAACTTAGCAGTATTTACGCCATGGGAATATTTTGATCCTGAATCAAGAGCAAATACCGAAACTAATGATGCATTTTATCAAAATTTAATGCCCCAAACTTCAACACTTGGTTTAAACATTACATTCTAAAAAGATTTTTTATGAAAAACATATTTAAATATAGAAAAATAACCATTGTAATTGCTTTAATTCTGGCAGTGAATACAAGTTGTAAAGAAAATTGGCTTGAACCTCAGCCACTTTCCTTATTTACTCCAGAAAATACATTTACAAATGAAGCTGGTTTTAAATCAGCCTTAGCTTCCTGTTCCGCAAATCTAAAAGATGAATGGTATGGAGATGGTCACCCAATCATTACAGAGTTGCTGTTTTCAGAAATGGCAGTGGAAGGTACCACCGATAAATTTGGTCCAGCTGTAGATTTGAATGTCTTGATTACACCAGATGCAAACCTAAATAGCGGCGATTTCAATCGAATTGGATGGTATTGGGAAAGACATTGGTTGGGTATTCGTTTGGCGAATACAATAATTGATAAAATTCCTGCGGTTACTACGATAAAAGACGACGTTAAAAACCAGCTACTAGGTAAGGCTTATTTTTATCGTTCTTACCATTATTATCGATTGGTTAATCAATTTGGGGATGTGCCAACTTCTTTCAAAGAAATTTCAAGTCCTAAACTTGATTTTCAAACGGTAAAAAGAGAGGCTATATTAACTAAAATTAAAGCGGATCTTGAATTTGCATTTAAAAATGTGCCATTTATTGGTGACAAAGGAGATGTTAATAAAGCTTCAATTGGCCATTTACTTACAAAGATCAACTTATCTTTAGGTCTTTATGATGAAGCTATTGCTATTGCTGACCAAGTAATTAACAGCGGGACTTATAGACTCGTAACTGGGAGATTTGGAATAGATGCAAGTAATGGTTCAAAAAATGTTACTTGGGACCTACATCGCCCTGCAAATAAATTTTCTGCTGCAAATACCGAAGTTTTATTTTCAGTAACAGATCGTTTTGGTTTAGCAAGTGCTTCTGCTACTGGAACTACATCGATGCGTCAAGCTGTACCTTTTTTCTCAAACAGTGCTATTTTAACGCCTGATGGAAGGTCAGGATTGGTACCTGGACAAGTTGAATTTGATTTATCGACAAGATTTGGTCGTGGCATAGGTCGATGCCGTGCAACGAATTATACCCAATACGACGTTTGGGATGACGAAAACGATCATCGCCATGATACAAAATCTGGTAACTGGATGAGAATGGAAGATTTGGTATATAATAATCCAGCTCTAAAAGGAGTATCTCCTTTTTATGGAAAACCTCTACAACTAAGAGATGCCGCTGGCAAATTATTGATAAGCAATGGCGATACGATAAGAAATTGGTATAACTGGCCACATTACAAACTTTATGTTGAAGACCAAATTCGAATTCCATTTCAAGGTGGAAACTCAGACTGGTATGTATATCGCTTAGCAGAAACCTATCTTTTAAGAGCAGAAGCTCATTGGTTTAAGGGCAATAATGCATTGGCTATTGCCGACCTTAATGCAGTTAGAACTAGAGCAAACTGTAGCCCATATCCTGTAAATAAAGTAATTGATATTGGCACCATTTTAGATGAGAGAGGAAGAGAATTGTATTATGAAGAACCTCGTAAAACTGAGTTAACTCGTATTGCCTTTCAAATGGCTAAGGGAGGTAAAAGTTATAAAGGCAAATCGTATTCATTACAAAACTTTTCAACCTCTAATTTCTTTTATGATAGAGTTGTTGATAAAAACAACTTTTATAACAAAGTAAAAAACATAAGAGGTGATAGCTATACGATAAGTCCATACCATGTTTTATGGCCAATTCCTAGAGCAGCAATTTTGGCAAATAGCTTAGGACAGATCAATCAAAATTTAGGATACGCTGGTAGTGAAACAAATAAGCCAGCACTAGATAAAATAGTTGAATAATAATAGATGTTTAAAAAAAGCCCCGTCGAATAGATGGGGCTTTTTTTTAAAGATTTTTTCAAAAAATAATTTTATAGTACCATTTTAAAATTATTAATGTGTCTATTTTTAATAAATGAAAGGCTATAGACTTGTCTTTCCCACATTTATCCTCCTAAAAACTCCCCCTTGCGCATTCTACAGCCCTGAGTGGCGCACTTCTTGCTAAGAAGCAGTAGATATTCCTCCCTTGCGCTTCAGCATCACTACACATAAATTCCACGTTCCTTCTAGGGGATTGCGCTCATCCTGAGTAAAAGTGCTTCCAGATAAAGCCAACAAGGGCAAAGTTACTGCTTTCTTAATATT
>JBILRJ010000210.1:0-5482 GCA_044372695.1 Spirosomataceae bacterium | reverse complement strand
CTGTGGCGTACAGCGACGGATTTATACGTCTATTCAATCAAAATTTTGAGTTAATTGATTTTTGGCAAGCTCACGAAAACAGTGTTTTTTCCATGGTATACCATCAGGAAACCGCTGAGTTGATTTCTGTTGGGCGAGACGCCAAAATTAAAAAGTGGAACTTAAATCAAAGTGATTTTAAGCAGCATTCCATGGAAGTAGTCGGTCACATTTATACCATTAATGAGGTTGTTTTGAATCCTTCTGGGGAATTACTCGCGACGGCAAGCAGGGATAAAACCATCAAGATTTGGCAAAGGGCCGATTTGAAATTATTAAAAGTTATTGACGCAAAGAGGCACGGTGGACATATTAATTCAGTCAATAAACTAATCTGGACTAATTTTCAACAACAATTAGTTTCGGCATCCGACGATAAAAATATAGCTGTTTGGACAATTGATTAAATTTTTAATTATTTTAGCACATTATGGAACAAAAAATACATCCCCCAGAAAGCCATTTTTCTAAATCTTTTAGAGGTTACAGTGTGTCTGAAGTTGGCGAATATGTAGCTCAAGTTAATTATTTTGCCGATCAGTCCAATCAAATTCAGGCCAGATTAGAGGAGAAAATTCAAAACTTGGAAATCGAAATTGCTCGATTGCGTGAAGTGGAAAACTCTCTGTTTCGTGCCTTGAAAATGGCAGAAGAAGCGCAACAAAATTGGTTAAATAAAATTGATTCTGAGGTGAACCAATTGATAGAAACGGCTCAAGAAAAAGCCGTAAATTTAATAGGGGAGGCAGAAAGTGAAGCAGTGAAAATTAAAATGTTGGCAGAAAATCAAGCAAAATTAATCATTGAAAACGCTCAGCAAGAAGTGGTTCAACAAAATAGGATCTTGCAAGAATTAAAAGCAACTCAAAAGGAGGTAGCCACCCAATTAATGCAAGTTTCTGAGTTAACACTTGAAAAAGTTAAATTTTGGTCCTCTCCAGCAAGTTTTGTTGAAGAATCAATTTCAGAAAGTATTTTAGAAGAACAAATTGTGACAGAGCCTGTGCATCAAGGAGCGAAAGTAGCTAAGAAAAAGGCGAGTCATCCGGTGAAAAAAAACTCCTCCCCAGAAAAAAAAGAAGTTAAGTCTCCTGTTAAATCCAAGTCAAAGTCCATTGTTCCCAAGGCTGAATTACTTGAAGATGACAGTTTGCCTACTTTAAACAAAGTTTTGGAAGCTTATGCGAAATCTAATGCACCCAAAGGTAAAATTGGCGAGATTAATTAAGGATGGAAAGTTACCAAGTGAATTTGAAAAATGTAAAAATGTACGCTTATCATGGATTTTTTCCTGAAGAAAAGATTTTGGGAAATTGGTATCTTTTGAATTTAGAGGTGACGGTTCAAAGGGAAATTTCTAATTCGGATCATCTACATCTAACCATTGATTACGGAACCTTATTTCAACTTTGTAAAGAGGTGATGAGTCATTCTGTTGATTTGTTGGAAACTGTACTTGAATCAATTTTGGGTCGTTTAGTGGTATTTTCAGACTTAATAGTAGGCGTAAAAATGGAGCTTATAAAGGAGAATCCGCCTTTGGGAATGAGTTCAGGAAGTTCTTCGGTTTCACTAGAGTGGAATAAATAAATGGAATTTAACGAAAATAGTTTATTTTTGAACACAAATTTTCAACATGCGCCACCAGGTAACAATCAAGGACATTGCCAAGCAACTTAATATTTCTGTTGCAACTGTTTCAAGGGCCTTGAGGGATCTTCCGGATATTCACCCAGATACCAAAAAAATGGTGTTGGATTTAGCAGCCGAATGGGATTATCAACCTAATATACTCGCTTCTAGTCTTGTGAAAAGTAAAACCAAGACCTTAGGACTCATTGTTCCTGATCTTGGATATTACTTCTTTTCTACCGTAGTCAAATCCATTGAAGATGCGGCCATTAAAGCAGGATATAGTTTATTAATTACACAAACTCAAGAGTCTTACGAGCGTGAATTAACCAATATTCAAAACTTATCTAGATCTCAGGTGGAGGGAATTATTATTTCTCTTTCCAGAGAAACTACTAATTTTGATCATTTAAAACGATTGCAAAAACGAGGGATTCCCATGGTTTTTTTTGATAGAGATTGTGAAGAAATAACTGCTTCTAAAGTCATGGTAGACAATGAGCAGTCGGCCTACGAAGCCGTTAGGCATTTGATTGAAAATGGTTGTCAACGCATTGCATTTCTTGCAGGACCTAAAAATGTTTCGGTGAGTAACCAACGTCGCTTAGGGTATTTAAGAGCACTGGAAGAAGCTAATATCGTTTTGGATCCTTCATTGATTATACATTCTGATTATTTTCAGGATACAGCTGTTTCCCAAACCCATGTGTTAATGAATGCTATGAACCGACCGGACGGCATATTGGTTGTTTCAGATCGTTTAGCTTTGGGTGTCTTAGTTGCTTTGAAAGAACTTAAAATTCGTGTTCCTGAGGATGTTAAAATGGTTAGTTTTAACAACGAACCTATCTGCTCTGTGGTATCTCCCTCAATTTCATCCATATCTCAGCCTTTGGATGAAATTGGACGTTTAGCAACTGAATTGTTGATTCAGCAAATTGAAAATAAATTAGATAACCAAGAACCTAGAATCGAGGTACTAAAAACTAAATTAGTCGTCAGGGAATCATCCACCAAGTTGTAAATTCACAAAAAAAATGGTGAAGTTTTTTAACTCATTTTTTTTCTTGGAAAAATAGGCAAAATTGTAGATATTTGTAGCTATTGAAAAATGAAGCAGAAATTCTATTTTAATAGTTTTCTGACCTAGTTTGTTCAAAAAACTAACGTTTATTTATGTCTTTAAATTCGAATATTATCCCAATCAACATCGAAGATGAAATGAAAGGGGCGTACATTGATTATTCAATGTCTGTAATCGTTTCCCGTGCACTTCCAGATGTACGAGATGGCCTTAAGCCAGTTCATCGCCGTGTTTTATTTGGAATGGAGGAACTCGGTGTCAGTTACAATAAATCGTATAAAAAATCTGCTCGTATAGTCGGAGAGGTACTTGGAAAGTATCACCCACATGGTGATTCTTCTGTATATGATACCATGGTGCGTATGGCCCAAGATTGGTCTTTGCGTTATCCGTTGGTAGATGGTCAAGGAAACTTTGGTTCTGTGGAT
Organism: Spirosomataceae bacterium; assembly: GCA_044372695.1. Classification (GTDB taxonomy): domain Bacteria; phylum Bacteroidota; class Bacteroidia; order Cytophagales; family Spirosomataceae; genus Aquirufa. The sequence continues at coordinate 2,299 of JBILRJ010000210.1, read as the reverse complement.
GGTGATTCACCAGCAGCTATGCGTTATACGGAGGCAAGATTAAAAAGGTTAGCTGACGAGATGCTTTCTGATTTGAACAAAGAAACGGTTGATTTTCAGCCAAATTTCGATGATTCATTGGAAGAGCCGACGGTATTGCCTGCAAAAGTTCCTAATTTGTTATTGAATGGAACTTCAGGTATTGCTGTAGGTATGGCCACTAATATGGCACCCCATAATTTAACGGAAGTGGTAGATGGAATTCATGCCTATATCGATAACCGTGACATCACAATTCCTGAGTTAATGCAGTTTATCAAGGCGCCAGATTTCCCTACAGGTGGAACTATCTATGGTGTCCAAGGTATTAAAAATGCATTTGAGACAGGTCGTGGAAGAATTGTTGTCAGAGGGAACGCTACATTCGATACTTCAAAAACCGGGAAGGAGCAAATTATCATTTCTGAAATTCCTTACATGGTTAATAAAGCCACTCTGATTAAGCAGTGTGCCGATTTGGTCAATGACAAACGCATAGATGGTATTTCAGAAATCAGAGATGAATCAGATCGCCAAGGAATGCGCATTGTTTTTGATTTAAAGCGAGATGCTGTGGCGAATGTGGTATTGAATAATTTATATAAATTTTCTGCTTTACAGTCTTCTTTCAGTGTCAATAATGTGGCCTTGGTAAAGGGAAGACCAATGATGTTAAATTTAAAAGATTTAATTCATCATTTTGTTGAGCATAGAAATGAAATAATTGTTCGTAGAACCAAATATGATCTTAGAGAGGCAAGAAAAAGAGCCCATATTTTAGAAGGATTTATCATCGCTTTGGACAATTTGGATGCGGTGATTAAATTAATTAGGGAGTCGAAAGACCCTGCTACTGCCCAAGCGGGATTAATAAGTACATTTAATTTGTCAGAGCTTCAAGCGAAAGCGATTTTGGAAATGCGTTTACAACGCTTAACCGGAATGGAGCGCGAGAAAATCATGAATGAGTTTGCTGAAATCATGAAATTAATTGATGATTTGGAAGATATTTTGGCAAAACCTGATCGTCAGTTGCAAATTATTAAAGATGAATTGACTGACATGAAAGCGCGTTATGGTGATGAGCGTAGAACGCAAATTAACATGACTGATGATGAATTCTCTGTGGAGGATATGATTGCGGATGATGAAATGTTAATCACGGTATCAGCACAAGGTTACATCAAGCGTACCCCTATTTCTGAGTATCGTTCACAAACAAGAGGTGGGGTTGGTTCACGAGCAGTAGCGACCAAAGATGATGATTATACAGAGCATTTATTCTCTGCTACGATGCACAATTGGTTATTGTTCTTTACTGAGCGTGGAAAATGTTTCTGGCTACGTGTTTATGCCGTTCCAGAAGGATCAAAAATATCCAAAGGCAGACCTATTCAGAATTTGATGAATATTGAAAATGGCGATACCATTCGTGCAGTTATCAATGTAAAATCAATTTCTGATCCGGATTACATAGACAATAATTACATCGTGATGTGTACAGAAGATGGTACCATCAAGAAAACATCACTTGAGGCCTATTCTAGGCCACGTCAAAATGGAATTATTGCCATCACGATACGTGAAGGAGATCGCTTATTGGATGTTGCATTAACTAACGGAAATAATCAGATTGTGATTGCAACCAATACTGGAAGATCGGTCCGTTTTGAAGAAACGAGAGTTCGCCCAATGGGTCGTTCAGCTGCCGGTGTAAAAGGTATTTGGATTGATGAAGAACAAGCGGATGAAAAAGTAATTGGAATGGTTTGTGTTTCTGATCCGGCTGTTCAACAATTACTGGTTGTTTCGGAAAAAGGATTTGGTAAGCGTTCAGAAGTTGAAGATTATCGTTTAACAAATAGGGGAGGTAAAGGAGTTAAAGCGCTGAATATCACTGATAAAACAGGTGCTTTGGTAGCCATTAAAGAGGTGAATGACAACAACGACTTGATGATCATAACCAAGGCAGGAATTCTCATCCGTACCAGTGTTGCCGAATTACGCGTTATGGGTAGAAATACACAAGGTGTTAAGCTGATTCGATTGAAGAACGAAACGGATGCCATTTCATCAGTGACTAAGATTGAAAAAGAGCCTGAGCCTGAAGAGGTTTTAATTGTCAATGAAGAAGGTACTTCCGTAGAGGTTTTACCAATCAATGCAATTGAAAGCGATTTAGCTTCTGGAGATGGTGAATCGGAGGCTTCTGAAGCAACTGAAACACCTAATGAAGAATAATTTTTTTGGGCCTAAGGGAACTTAGGCCTTTTTCTTAATT
>JBILRJ010000209.1:0-5486 GCA_044372695.1 Spirosomataceae bacterium | reverse complement strand
CGAAGACCCTATTCGCATGTTACTCACCGCAATCTCTGTTGCAGTAGCTGCTATTCCAGAGGCACTACCCGCCGTTATCACTATTGCTTTGGCTTTGGGTGCAAAACGGATGGTTGGTAAAAATTCCCTCATTCGAAAATTGTCTGCCGTTGAAACTTTGGGCTCTGTTACCTACATCTGTTCCGACAAAACAGGAACCATCACCCAGAATAAAATGACGGTCACGGATTGTTGGATTTCACCAAAAGCGGAAACCATCCATGAGTTTTCAGCCGAGCAGTTATGGCTACTTTCGATGGAACTAAACCATAATGTGGTGGTAAATGAAAGTAAGCAATTAAAAGGAGACCCGACCGAAGTGGCCTTATTGGAATATGCCAGAAAGAATAAAGGCTTCGATCCAAAATGGTTGACAGATTTTAAACGTCAACATGAATTGCCATTTGATTCGGTGAGAAAACGAATGACAACTATTTATCCTTTAGGTGGTCAATGGCTAATTGTTACAAAAGGTGCCGTGGAAAACATCTTAAGCTGTTGTAACGGTGCCCACTCAACAGAAATACACGAAGCGACCGATAAATTTGCTCAACAAGGAAAAAGGGTTTTGGCTTATGCTTTAAAACTCGTGGATACTTTACCCAAGACCATTTCAATTGAGCATATTGAGAACAATTTAAAATTTATTGGCTTGGCGGCCATGATTGACCCCCCTAGGGAAGAGGTCATACAAGCAATTGCAGATTGCCACACAGCAGGAATCACACCCGTTATGATCACCGGCGACCATCCGATTACAGCAAAAGCTATTGCCATGGAAACTGGGATTTTACGACACAAAACCGACCGAGTAATTACAGGAATTGACCTTGCTAATTTTACAGATGAAGAATTTGAAAAAGAAATTGAATACATAAAAGTTTATGCCCGTGTTTCGCCGGAGCAAAAACTACACATTGTCAAAACATTGCAAAAGAAAAATCATTTTGTTGCGATGACAGGCGATGGAGTGAATGATGCCCCTGCATTGAAGCGAGCAAATATTGGTATCGCAATGGGCATTACAGGCACTGATGTTTCCAAAGAGGCTGCGCACATGGTATTGTTAGATGATAATTTTGCCACGATCATCAAAGCAGTCAGTGAAGGTCGACGAATTTTTGACAACATTCGCAAATTCATAAAATACACCATGACCAGCAATAGTGGTGAGGTATGGACTATTTTCCTTGCACCGCTTATCGGCCTGCCCATTCCACTTCTGCCCATTCATATTCTTTGGATAAACCTTGTTACAGACGGTTTGCCCGGACTTGCTTTTGCCTCCGAAGAAGCCGAAGAGAATATTTTGAAACGTATGCCACGCAAAGCAGATGAAAGTATTTTCAGTGGTGGGGTAGGCATTCATATTCTCTGGGTGGGATTGCTAATGAGTGCGATATGTATAGGAATACAAGGTTGGGCCATACATGCAGGCAATGATAAATGGATGACCATGGTATTTACAGTATTAAGTATATCACAAATGGGGCATGCAATGGCCATTCGCAGCGACTGGAAATCGCTTTTCCATCAAGGCATTTGGGGAAATAAACAATTGGTCGGAGCCGTTCTGTTGACGTTAAGTTTGCAAATGGCCGTAATTTATGTTCCTTTTTTACAAGACATTTTTCGTACACAATCGTTGACAGGTAATGAACTATTGACCTGTATCGGACTTTCCAGTATTGTTTTTGGGGCAGTAGAAGTAGAAAAATGGATTAAACGCAGAAGTCTAAACATCTCTAGTTCTAAGAAATAATACTGACACGGGTTTTCTTTACAGGTACGGTTTGATCGGTGTGTGCGAATGGCAAATCTGATTATAAGTTTGGGTCAGCGTTTGTCATCAGTACTTTGTCAATTCTTACTCCGTCCATATCGATAATTTCAAAAATAAATTTTTCGTAATTTACTTTGTCCCCCATGTTTGGCATTGATTGTAGTTTAGAAAGAACAAAGCCTGAAATCGTTGTGTAATGGGTAATATTGTCCTCAATTATTTCTTTCTGAAAGTATTGATTTAATTCAAATATCAACGTTCTGCCATCTATCAAATAACTGTTGTCGTCCCGTTTAGATATACTTAATTGATCTTTTTCATCCTCATCTGGCAAATCTCCAACTATCGCTTCTATCAGGTCATGAAGTGTGATTATGCCCTTTGTGGACCCATACTCATCTACGACAATAGCCATATATTGTTTCTTACTTTTAAATACATTTAGCACTCTAAATGCTGGTGTGTTTTGAATTAAAAAAATAGGCGGCTTAATAATTTGCGCTAATTCAAAACCTTCTTTTTTGTAGTGCTCTAAAAAATCCTTAATTGTCATTACTCCCAAAACTTTATCTATTGAACCATTTCCAACAATAAATTTTGAATGAACGCTTTCCTTTAATTTATCAAAAATACGTTCAATGGGTGAATGACTATTGATCCATTCCAATGCACTTTTATGAGTCATGAGGGATTTGGCGGTTTGGTCGGTAAATGAAAAAAGATTGTGGTGAACTTCGCTTTCTTCCTTTTCTAAAACTCCCTGATTCCGGGCACTTTTAAGCATAAATCTTAATTCCTCCTCACTCACTTTTTCATTATCATTCTCCTTTATGCCAAATACTTTCAAAATTAAGTTGGTGGAAACGGATAGTAATTTCACAAAAGGGTAAGTTACTCTTGTAAATTCCTTGATAATGGGGACACAAACCAGTGCAATACTTTCCGCGTTATTCATTGCAATAGTTTTAGGAACTAACTCGCCTATTACAATGGAAAAGTAGGTAATGCTGCCAATGACCGTTACTAATGAAATGCTATGATGGTAATTTTGGAGAAACGTATAGGAGGACAAAAATTGCTCCATATCATCGGTAAGAGCAGCACCACCATAAGCCCCTGAAATAATACCTATCAGCGTAATGCCCACTTGAACCGAAGAGAGAAAATTTTCAGGATTTTCTAAAAGTTGTAAAACTATTTTTGCCCTATTACTGCCTTGAGCAGCAAGGTGTTCAATTCGGCTTTTCTTTACTGAAACCAATGCAATTTCAGACAAAGCGAAAAACGAATTAAGTAATGTAAGAATGATAATTATGAGCATCTCCATAAGCACAAATCTACTAAGTTCGCCTCGAAACACCTACCTATGCTTTGTAAATCTTCTGTGCTGCATTTTATTTTGATTATTGGGTATTTACCTGCCGCATATCTCATTTGATTCCTGGAGTCTATTGCTTATTTATAAATCACCTTGAATACCTTTCTGGGCCTTCCGCATCGATCATTACTTTCTCAGCTGCGTCATTGAATTTTTAAATCAAGTAATCATATTGCTTGATATTTGTGGTCTTTTAGAGCTTAGCCATTTTTCTTTTATCCCATACCAAAAAAAAGGACAGACTTTTTGTAATAGTGATATTTATCACTATTTAAGACCTATAAGCTCTTTAAGTTTGCAGTGTACTAAAAAACAAAATAGATCATGGAAACAACAGAACAAATGTATGCAATGCCTCGGATTGGGGATATGGCGCCAGACTTTACCGCAGTGACGACAACAGGTAAAATAAAATTTTCAGACTTCGCAAAGGATAAGTGGATTGTGATGTTTTCGCATCCGGCCGACTTCACTCCAGTATGTACCACGGAGATGAGTGGATTTGCCGAAAGACATGATGAGTTCACGGCAATGAATACGGAACTTTTGGGCTTGAGCATTGACAGCATTCACTCACATCTAGCCTGGGTAAATAACGTACGTGAAAAAACAGGGGTGTATTTTCAATTCCCGATTATCGCCGATATAGACATGCACGTATCAAAATTATACGGCATGCTACAGCCCAATGAAAGTGAAACGGCAGCGGTTCGTGCCGTATTCTTCATTGATCCTTCTAAGAAGATTCGCCTCATCATGTACTACCCATTAAATATAGGCCGAAATATGGATGAAATCGTACGTGCTCTTCAAGCTCTACAATTCACCGATAAACACAAAGTAGCTATGCCATTAAATTGGAGACCAGGAGATAAGGTGATTGTTCCTCCACCAAAAACCTTAGCTGAAATGGATGCACGTATTGCTGATACGACCTGTGAAAAAATCGATTTTTATTTGGCAAAAAAAACCATCTAAAAAAAGAAAGCAGTTAACAAATAAATAACTCCAATCCTAGCCCTATTTAACCTAAAGATGGTTTTATAGAATGGAAAACCACAAAAAGGAGGTCAAATTGACCTCCTTTTTGTTTGTTTCGCCCTATTCCTCGAAAGATTCAAAATAATGCAATGATTGAGTAAATAACTATCATAAAATTATAGGTCTGAAATTTTACAGAAAGGACTTTATGGCATCTTTGAAAATCAACAAGAGAAACACAAGTATACTAACGATGACTTCATTTCGGCAATTGTTAAACTCATTATATCCGTATTTATCTGTAAATATGCGATTTTGGATACGTTTCATTGGTCTAACGCGTCATGAAAACCCACTTGACTTCTTTCAAATAGCTCATCGGGGCTTGGCTTGGTTGATTTCCAACCCATTTTCCCTGCCCATCTTTTTCCACAGAAAAACGAGTAAGCGTAAAAGCCCCTTTTTCAAAGTCAAACGTCCTCCCATCATCATCATACAAAGTAAATTCCCCAGTTTTATCCCCATAATGCCTAAGTTCTAGAGGCCATTTTTGGCCTGGTTTAGGCGCTTGTCGGTGTATCGGTACCATCGGAATGATCCCGCCGTCTCGCACAAACAAGGGAATCTTCTCCAGTTCGGGTGCTATCTGTATCAATTGGTTTTCACCCACAAAAGCTCCGGTGTAAAAATCAAACCACTTGCCTTTTGGCAAAATAACTTGTCTCGTTTTCTCTCCAGCAAACATCGGTGCCACTAAAATATGATCGCCCACCATGTATTGATCTTTGATATCTTTCCGAATGGCCATTTGATACGGATTATTCGTGGCATCAAATTGCCCGCGCTCCAGAATCGATTGATCAACAAATCCTTCTACCAATTGCATGGCCCGAAATGGGGGTTTCCCTTCTCGCTTGTATGCCGCAAAAGTCGTATACAAATAAGGCAATAACTGCATTCTCAAATTCGCTACCTCTTTTACCGCATCCGCTACCTCTGGAAATGTCCACGGTTTCGTTCCATCTGCCCAAGCATTAATCATTGCCATGGGCGAAAAACAGGCCGATTGCATCCTCCGAATCCATTCCTCTGCGGTTTTTGACGCACGCACCTCTGGCGTCCAAAGGACACCGATAAAACTACTATTCACCAAGGCGGTAATGAAATCCTTGTGATTATAATAGTCATTGTAAATCACATAGGGCAAATGACTCGCCCCTGCATTTGAAGCGCGCACTAAACCATAGGTGCGTTTATTGATTTCTTGATACCAATCGGCAGTCATTTTCTGAACCAAGGAACCAT
>JBILRJ010000208.1:0-5491 GCA_044372695.1 Spirosomataceae bacterium | reverse complement strand
TACTATTTTTATTTGTTGTTTTTAAATCACCACTAATCCTTTATGCTTTTCATATCATTAACATCCTATTATTCCCCTTTCAGTCATTTTACTGGATCCCATTAAATTGGTCAAGATTGACCATTAGTTATTTGGGAAATTTATATGATAAAGATTCCTTTTTTACGACTCATCCACCCTCGCAATTTGGCATAATTATCCTAATCCAATTAGTACTTATGTTAATAACCTTTCTAATAATTAAACGTGAACAAAATAATTAAAAACCTACCAAACCAAGGGATACAAATCGGACTAATTTTAGGAATTGTTAGTACCCTTTTGTCTATTATCCACTATTATGTGGTAGATATTTCAATCATCTCATTAATCGTAGATCTACTTTTTATCATTTCTCTACCCATTCTATTTTATTGGATTTTTACCAAAACAGCATATCAGAGAACCTTCAAAAATTTATTGATCTTTTATTCAAAAGTTTTCCAAATTTGGATATTGCTTAGTTTTACGTTTAACTTGTATTTACACAGCTACATTGATCCTAATTTAGGAAATCAACTCATCGAAAAAAAGATAGCAAAAAGTAGAGAAAAGACAGAAGAATATGAAAAGGAAAATCATCTAATTATCACCAATAAAGCTGAGAACGAGGCAGATGAGTATAATCGTTATAAAGATCTATATACTCCAAAAACGCTCTTTAAAAATTACTTGATCTCCATATTAACCATGCTATTTTTATCTTGCATTATTAGTTTTTTTCAGAGTGAAAGAGAATAGGTAAGAGGTAAGAGGTAAGAGGGAGTTAAAAATTCCAAAAACTAATACCAAATAACTAATAACTAATAACTACTTCGCTAATTCCACCGCTCTATCTCTAGCGGCAAAAATGCCTTGTTGTAAACCTTCTGCAACCGCTTTTTCTGTGAAAGTCTTTAGAGCAGCTTCGGTGGTACCACCTTTAGAAGCCACATTTTGAATTAACTCATCTAAGGACTTATCACTGGTTTGCATCAAATGGTAAGAGCCTAACATGGTTTGTTTTACCAATAAGGCTGACATCGCTGAATCAAATCCCATTTGAACACCCGCATCAATCATGGCTTTAATGATGTAAAAGAAATAAGCAGGGCCACTTCCGCTCAATCCGGTCACTGCGTCCAATAAACTTTCTTCTTCTAAAAAGACCGCACGGCCAGTAGAATTGATCAAGTTCTCTACTTTACGAACATCAGACAAGCCAATTTCTGGTGCCGAAGCAAAGGCTGTCATTCCCATGCCCAATAAAGCTGGAGTGTTTGGCATCGCACGAATAATGAGTGGATGATTCAAAGATTGTTGAATATTCGCGATGGGAATGCCAGCCATAATGGATAAAACCAATTGTGTCGGCTGAATGAAATGTTTTAATTCTCCCGCAACTGAAGGATAATCCTGTGGTTTGACAGATAAAATAATTAAATCGACACCCGAGATTTTATCTGAGATTGTATCAACAACAATTCCTGATTTTTGTTCTTGCAAAACATCGCCACGTTCTTTATTCTTTTCAATCAATAAAAGGTTTTCCTTTTGAACTAAATTGTATTGAATAAATGAGTTAGCAAAAGCCATTCCCATATTTCCACAGCCTATGATTGCAATTTTCATTCCTTAATTATTTATCCTTAAAAATATTTGCCAAAAATTGTTCCAAAGCTGGGCCACGCAATCCTTTTGCAATGATCTTGCCATTCGGATCTAATAAAAACGTCATAGGAATCGAGTTGACTCCATAAGCTTGTGCTCCTACTGAATTCCAATATTGCAGGTCTGAAACATGCTTCCATACCAATTGATCATTTTCAATGGCTTTTAACCAAGCGGCTTTATCTTTATCTAAACTCACTCCGAAAATCTCAAAACCTTTATCCTTGTATTTGGCATAGGTCTTCACCACATTCGGATTTTCTTGTCGGCAAGGCCCACACCAACTCGCCCAAAAATCAATTAACACGTACTTGCCTTTCAAAGAAGACAAAGCTAAAACCTCCCCTGTTGGAGTGGGTAGCGCAATTTCTGGAGCATCTGAACCTTGATTAGCCCCTTTCAAGCGCTTTAAATTTTCCAAAAATGGTTTTACTTGTGGATGATTAGGTCTTGTTTGACGAAAACGATTACCAATTTCCTCTAAGGTTGCTAATTCCGTGTCCGCAGGCAAAAAATTGGTTGCCCAAAGAGCTACTAATTGGGATCCCATTTGAGGAACTAGGGATTTGATTTTTTGCAAAGTTCCTTGTTGAGCTGCCGCAAAGTCTGCTTGTATTTTCGAAGATGAACCTGGATTTTTTTGAATTTCATCGTTCCAAACTTTGACTTTATTTTCCAAATCTTTGGAAACGGCCATCAACTGAAGCATATATTTAATATTCTCCGAATTGGATTGAATGGTAAAATTGCCTTGTTTTTCAGGCGTATTGATTCCCTCGGCGGTGACAGCCACCGTTTCATTTCCTTCCAAGATTAGGAGTACTTTTTGCGAATTAGGCACATCAAAAAAATTGATCAAATAGAAACCCCCTTGGTCTACCGTTTTACCTGAAAAAGTCAAAGATTTTTGACTATCCGGCAACAAAGAATCAATTTTAATGGCTTGTCCTCTGGCATTGATTAATTCCAAATAGACCTTTTTGTTGGGAATAATTTGGCCCACTTTCACTTGAATACGATAATTTTGCGCAGATAGTTGGCTGCCAGAAAAAAAGGCGAGCATCAGAAGAACGAATAGTGATTTTTTCATGGCTATTTTAATTGATTCAATGCTTCAATCATTAAAGCATTTACTTTTTTAGGGTCGGCAGTGCCTTTTGATTTTTTCATTATTTCACCAATAAACAAGGCAATAAGACCTTTTTTACCTTTGTGATATTCTTTTACTTTATCTGGATAAGCAGCAATACTTTCTTGAATAAACTGATCCAGTTGATCCGTCCCTTGGCTGGCTGACCAACCTTGTTCATCCACAATTTGTTTAGGTGATTTAGAAGAATCTACCAAGCAAATTGGGAAAAGTTGATGAGAGGCTAAATTATGAGAAATTACACCATCTTCTACTAAATTGACAATCTCAGCTAATTTAATGGCGGATATTTCAAACGCCAGAATAGACAAATTTTTCTCATTCAAATGCGACTTCACTGGCCCCATCATCCAGTTGGATAAGGATTTATAAGCCTTTGTTGATGTTGATGCGGCTAAAAAATATTCTACCATTTCTCTACTATCTGCCAAGAGATGGGCGTCATAGGCTGGTAATTGAAACTGATTGATCAGAATACGCTCTTGTTCCCAAGGCAAAATTGGCATTTGCTTCTTCACTTGATTGATCCAATCTTGAGAAATGGCCAATGGAGCCAAATCAGGTTCAGGGAAATAGCGATAGTCATTCATCGATTCTTTCACACGCATGCTATGGGTGATCCCTGCATGAGCATCAAAAGTTCGGGTTTCTTGAATAATTTTCTCTCCTTTATCCAATAAAACTGCTTGACGAACGCATTCATGTTCAATTGCACGTTGGATGTTGCGAAGCGAATTCATGTTCTTTATTTCCACCTTGGTACCTAAAGTGGTCGTGCCAACTTTGCGCAGAGAGACATTGACATCCGCTCTTAATGAACCTTCTTCCATGTTTCCATCGCATATCCCAAGATAGCGAACCAATTTTCTGATTTCAAAAACCAGAGCGTATGCTTCTTCCGCGGAATGAATGCTTGGTTCAGTCACCATTTCAATCAAAGGTGTTCCTGCTCGGTTGTAATCAATAAAACTGAAGGGATTGTCACCTTCGTGAATTGACTTACCAGCATCTTCTTCCAAATGTGCATGGTGAAAAGCTACATATTTAGGGCCGTCTTTTAAATGAACATTGATTCCGCCACCGATGCAAATTGGAGTCTTATCTTGAGTAACTTGATAACCCTTTGGCAAGTCCGGATAAAAATAATTTTTACGATCAAAATATTGTGCTGAATTAATTTCAGAATCCAAAGCAAGGCCTAGTTTAATGGCAAACTCGACAGCCATTTTATTTAGTTTGGGCAAAGTACCAGGATGACCCAAAGAAATGGCAGAAATCAATGTATTGGGTGCTTGCCCAAAACTAACAGGATCAGAAGCAAAAATTTTGGAATTTGTTTGCAACTGAGCGTGAATTTCGAGGCCTATCACTGGCTGATAAATGGTAGAAGGAAAATTACTCACCGAAATACATTAAAGGGTGCATCTAATTTTGTAAAGATAATAAAATTGATGCTGAAAAGGCGAGTTATGTTTTGATTTTACATGTACAATTAACCTTATGTCGAAAATTGATCCAATAAGCTACAACAATACTTGAACCAAGAAGTAGACCAAAAATCCAATTCCAAGCACTTTTATGAAGAAGCACTTCAATTATTTTAAAAACAAGAGCTAAAACAATGAGTAAAAGAGGTAAAATTTTATGGTGTTTACGATAATCATTAAACAATAAATAAGTCGCTAAAAGAAAACTCGAAGAAACTAAAGCCCATTCCATAAGTCCAGAAAAGGCAAAGGAAGTCAAAAACATTGGCGCAAAAATCAAAAATATAGGCGTAGCCATGCAATGAATTGCGCAAATGAACGAGAGGAAAATACCTACTCGTTCGACATTCAATAATTTATCTATATGAAAAAATTTGCGCATTAGGAAGTTACTTAATAATTAGATCAAAAGTTAAATCGATGTCAGTACTACCTAAATTTTCGTCACCATTTTTTACAGGTTTTCCATTCACTGGAGGCTGATGCTTTAAAATAAGTCGAAATTTACCTCCTAGTGATTTCTCTGCAACAATGTTGTTCGTGGTCACCTTGGCTTTACTACCGAAGGCTAAGCCGTTTTTATCTTTATCGGTAATGAGCACAGTGGCTAAATTGGTAGGTAATATTTTATAAACAAAGAGATGAAAATTACTTTCCTCAATAATGGCTTTTGTAACATCCACACGAACAGGTTTAGAGTCATCATAAATACCCACTTCCACATCATAAATCGAATTACGGTCAAGAGTAATAGGCTCAATTACCTCAAAAACACCGTCTCCATTTTTGTCTTCTGCCTTCACAGTCACATCATTTCCTTGAACCGCATCAAACTTCAATTGAACTGAAGTGATTAATTCGTTATCATCATGGTCATGAGGATGCAAGTCGTCTTTTTTACAAGAAAGAAACAAAAGACATAAAAATAAGAAAATGGGCGCTTTCATAAACAAAATGATTAAGAGTTATTTGCAATACTGTTGCAAGATAAAACAAAAAGATTTAATCTGCAACACTATTGCAAAAATATCACCCACAAAAAAAAGCCAACCCTGTTAAGGATTGGCTTGATGTTAATAATTTGGAGCTTACTTACTTTCCCGGGTTTGATCCCAGTATCATCAGCGGTGCGGGGCTTAACTTCTCTGTTCGAGATGGGAAGAGG